>CANQVQ010000104.1 GCA_947627335.1 uncultured Clostridia bacterium
GCGGAAGGTCTGCTGTTTCTGCCACGGCGGATTCGGGTCCGCGTGGGTCGCGCACCTGCTCGGTATGTACCCGGTGTTCAATTGGCACCAGTTTGCGCTCCGCACGACCTCGGTCACGCACTTCCGCTTCCACGCAAACGAATCGGGCTACGCCGTCCCGAACGCGATCTATATCGGCGACGTTTCGCACCTGTGGGACACGGGGCTTTAACGGACCGCAAAAGAAAAACGGGCGTTTCCGCATCCGAAAGCGCCCGTTTTTTGCTTTATGGCTTTTTGTACTGAACGATCACGTCGCAGAAGCAGTCCGGCGACGGCGGGGGGACGGCGCCCGTCCGCTGGATCCGGCGGGCAATTTCGTCGTACATCCCCATGAACAGCCCTCGACACATCCGGTCCGCGTCGTCCGGAAGATGACGCGGGAACAGCGCCTTATACCCGGCGACGAAGCGGTCGAGCATTTCGTTGTAGGCGGGCATCAGCGGGGCGAGACGGTTCTCTACGATGTCGCCGAATCGGGCGTACTGCTCGTTCGTGAAGAACGGCATGGTCACGAACAGACTGCCGTCCTCCCGCCGGCGAATGTAGCCGTCCCGGATCGCGTCCGCCGCCGAACGGACGTCCTCCGTGCCGCCTTTGCAAAGAATATCCTCGCAAACGTTGATACATCTGTCAACCATCATACCCCGTCCGGCAAAACCGCTCATAAAGAATACGGTATGACTGCAACTGCCCCGACTCCTCCGGTTGGCGCTGAACTGGGTGTCGCACCGAATCCGCCGATACTTCCCGCTCTCGATACTTCCGAAGTAGCGCCACGCGGCTCCGTCGTACGCCTTGGGGATCGGCGGGTACGGAAGGGTGCTGTATTTGGCGTCCAGGTGGGAAAACGCCATCGCGCCGTACAGGTAAAAGAGGTCGGCGTCGCTCCGTTCCGCCGTGTACAGACCGAGTTGCCCTGCGTCCTCGGCGACGCGCTTCAGGGCGTCCGTCAGGTCCTGCAGCAACGGGCGAAGCAGTTTTTCGCCGTTTTCCTCGCAATACTTGCCGTATCGGTCGTCGAAAATGATGAAGTTCGTGCGATACTTCCCACCGACCTCGACCACCGCCTCCCGTTTCAACAGGTTTTGCAGGCTGTCCTCGACGTAATACGCCGGCACCCCGCACAGCTTCGCCAGCTCTTCGACGCTTTTCGGGCTGTCGTAACACCCGCACAGGATATTCTGCGACAGCGCGTCCTCGACGTACACCGTCGGGAACGGGACGAGTCCGCCGTAGTTGCCGGTGCCGTAGATGTCCAGATGCAGTTTGACCAGACGCAACGCGGTTTCTTCCATTTCCATACACTCCTTTTTCAGTTTGTTTCGCGCCTCCGACAGCCGCCACCGGACGGTACCTTCCGGGATGCCCAGCCGGTCGGAGATGTCTTTGGTCGAAAGGCCGTCGTAGTAATGCAGAACGACGACGTCGCGGTACGCCGCGGACAGCATGGCGATTTTCGTCCGCAAGGCGTCGTAGAGTTCCGCCTGCTCGTCGAAGTATTCGTCCTCGCACGGGATCTCCAGCGTGTCGTAGGCGTACAGTTCCCGCCGCTTCCCGAGCGTCCGCCGAAAGGTCCTCGTCACGTTCTTCGCGATCCCCCAAAGCCACGGCTCGAACCGTTCCTCCTCGCGAAGTTTCGGCAGTTCCTTCAACGCCGTAAGCAGGATCTCCTGCGACAGTTCTTCCGCCTCCTCGTTGGAGTAGGTTCGCTTTACCGCGTACCCGTAGACCTTTTCAACGTACCGTTCGAGCATTTCGGGTCGCATCATCTCACCGCCTTTCGCTTAAGAAGTGTCGGAAAATGGGTGTTTGTTGGGTGGTTTTCGCTTTTTTCGCAAAAAAATTTGAAAAAGGAGGCGCTTTACTGCGGAAGCGCCTCCCGGTTTGTTGAAAATTACAGGGAAAACGAAGCGGGCACACGCACCGCCCCTGTTTTCAACTGTTTTCGATGATGTCGAGGACGCGGGACATGGATTCGTCGTATTCCGCGTCGCTGGAATTGTAGAAGATCAGCAGGTCGTCCAGCACGTCCGGGTCGTCGAGTGCGGCGGGAATGGAGAAGTCCACCCCTTTGACATACTCGTCCCAATGCTCGACCTTCCAGGTGTCGCGGTCGGAATTCCGCAGCAGCATTCGCCGCTTGCAGACCTCCACGTCCGTCTGCACCCAGATGACCGTCAGCTTGGTGTTGAGCTGGACGAGCCGTTTCTTGAGGTCGTTGATGTACGCGCTGTTGCGCACTTCCTGTGTGAACGGGGCGTTGATAAGCACGATGTCGTCATACTTGAGCGCCTCGAACGCGAGGGCGAGGATCGTGACGTATTCGGCGTCGCGAATGTACTTCTCAAAGAAGGCGGAACTGCGGTCATACGGCTCCCCCGCCGCCTCGAACACCTTTTTCGAGAGCGGTATGAGCGTGTCCTTGTCCAGATAGACGACGTGTTTGAGGTTTTCGGCGAGTTTTTTGGAGATATAGGTTTTCCCGCAAGCGGGGGGCGAAGTAACAAGAATGAGTCGTTTCATGATAAAAAATCTCCTGTGGCAGTCGGCAAACCGATTTAACGGTCCCAGTATACCACAACCGGTGGAATTTGTCAAACGATTTTCAAAAAGAGTGAAAAAAATTGCGAAAACCTATTGAATCGGAAGGAAAAGTGTGCTAAACTACAGGAGCAGAAAAATCAATCGGAGGTAATGTAAAAATGAAACTGATCGTATGCGAAAACTACGAAGAGATGTCCAAAGAGGGCGCGAAAATCATCGCCGAACTGCTCAAGGAGAAGCCGAAGTGCGTGCTGGGTCTTGCGACCGGCTCGACCCCGGTCGGTATGTACCAGGAGCTTGCGAAGATGAACAAAGCCGGCGAGATCTCGTTCAAGGACGTCACTTCCTACAACCTCGACGAATACTATCCGCTCGCCCCGGAGCATGACCAGAGCTACCGCTATTTCATGAACCACAACCTGTTCGACCACGTCGACATCGACAAGTCCCGCACGCACGTCCCGGACGGACTTGCGAAGGACCCGGCGGCGATGGGAAAAGCGTATGACGAAGCGATCGAAGCGGCAGGCGGGATCGACCTGCAGGTGCTCGGTCTCGGTCCGAACGGGCATATCGCGTTCAACGAGCCGGAGGAGAACCTCTACGTCGGCACGCACCTGACCGGGCTGACCGACAGCACGATCGAAGCGAATTCCCGTTT
Organism: uncultured Clostridia bacterium; assembly: GCA_947627335.1. GTDB lineage: Bacteria > Bacillota > Clostridia > Oscillospirales > CAG-382 > Coliplasma. The sequence continues at coordinate 3,248 of CANQVQ010000104.1, forward strand.
CTTCGCGAGCAAGGCGGACGTCCCGACGCAGGCGGTCACGATGGGCATCGGCAGCATCATGAAGGCGAAGAAAATCATCGTCCTCGCCAGCGGCAAGGCGAAGCACTACGTCATCGAAAAAATGCTCGACGACCGCATCACCACGCAGGTCCCCGGCACGATCCTCAAGTGCCACCCGGACGTCGTCCTGCTTTGCGACAAGGAAGCGTATAACGGCTGAAGCCGGCTTCCTATCGTTTGCGAACGAAAAAACCACACGCAAAAAACCGGAAAGGAAACCCCTTTCCGGTTTGTTTTTTCAATAGGTCGCATTCAGCGTGAATCCGCCGGGGAACGTCCTGTCGTCGATTTCAACGTGTTTCATCCCCGCATAGGCTTTCAGCGACGCACGTTCCGCCGCGTCGTCGGTCGTGAAGAAACGCAGCACCAGACGGCTGTCATACGGCAGGTCAAACGCCGTTTCACGGCAGGGCCACGGCACCGCGTCATTTATATTGACAATTTGCCCGCCTTCTTTACGCAGCTGGAAACCCAGCAGAACCACGTCCTCCCCGCAGTCCACCTGACGGGATTCCCCGGCGACACAGTATTCAACCTTCATACGCGACCACCTCGATGCAGACCGTCGTCTCCTCCGTTTCGACGTCCACCAGACGCCCGACCGTGCCTTGCTCGATCATCTCCATCACGGCGTTGAAACCGGCGATTGCACCTTCCTCGCCTTCAACGAGGTCCTGCAGCTGCCCGCTCTCGTACATCGACCGAAACAGCGTGACCGGGACCCGCACGGCGACGGACTCCTTCGGCTCTTTGACCTGAATTTGGACGATCCGTTTTTCCCGCCGTTCCTCGTCCGCAACGCGCACGACGGGGACCGCCGATTCGCCGTTGAGCAGCTCCTCCAGCGTGACCCCGAACATCGTCGCCATCTGTCGGATGAAATTCAGGTCCGGTTGAGAAAGGTCGTTTTCCCATTTGGAGACCGCCTGCGCCGTAACGCCCAGTTTTTCGGCAAGCTGCTCCTGCGTCAGTCCGGCTTTCCGCCGCCAGAACGCGATGTTTTGCCCGATCGTGGTTTGGTTCATAGAGATTTCCTTCCTTTCGTTTTCGTTTTTTTCGCGAGGTCCTCGACTGTTTCCAGAATACCAGAACGAAAGCGAAAAGGGAACCGACAAACGGTTGTTTTTTTGCAACGTTCGGTTGTTTTTTCGCCGTTTCGGGGAATTTTCTACAGTTCCAGCCGATCGAACACGTCCCCGTCCAGCGTTTTCCAGAGGAACAGACCGTCCTCGTAGGTCATGTAGCTGCTCTTCGAGCCGTTTCGCGGAAGGGTCGTCGAACCGGGGTTGAGGACGAGGTTGTCGCCGAAAGAGGTGTGCTCCGGGACGTGCGTATGCCCGTGCAGCAGGATGTCCCCCGGGGAAAGCGGAGGCGCATACAGATGCCCGTGCGTGGCGAACAGGGTCAGCCCGTCGACGAACAGCAAGCCGGAATCCGAAAGGATCGGGAATTGCAGGACCGCCTGATCGACCTCCGTGTCGCAGTTGCCGCGGACGCAGAACAGCGACGAACGCCGTGCGTTGAGCAGTTCGGCGACCCTTGCGGTATCGTACCGCATGGGCAGGACGTTGCGGGGTCCGTGGTAGAGCAGGTCGCCGAGCAGGATCAGCTTTTTCGGGTTTTCCTCGTCCATACGCCTGAGCAGGCGTTCCGTGCAGGCGACCGACCCGTGCAGGTCGGATGCGATCATCAGTTTCATAAGGGTCCTCCTTTTTCGTATACGGAAAACGGTTTTGCGGTCTGCGTCACGCCTTTCCCGCCCGGATCTCCCCGAGATAGGCGGAAAACGCGGACGGAATGGCGTAGACGTCCGAAAGCTCCTCCCGACGTGCGAGAATGCGGGAGACCCCTTCCCCGCCGTCGGCGAAGTAGCCGGTCATCGACCAGCCGGTCATGTGCCATTCGACATGGGTGAAGATGTGCTTTGCGGGCGGGAGCGGTTCGGTGCGGAGCGGCTGGAAGCCGTTTTCGCGGGCGAAGGCGATCGCCTGTTCGCGGTCGAGCGTTCCTTCCACGTTCGGCAGTTCGTACAGCCCCGCGAGCAGTCCTTTCGGCGGACGGCGGCGAAGCAGATAGACGTCCCCTTCCCGCAGCAGCAGGACGGTCCGCTGTTCGACCCGACGCGGCGCATTCGCCGAGCGGACCGGCAGGCGGTCGGTCAGTCCGTCCCGTGCGGCGACGCACCACGGGCGGAACGGGCATTCCCCGCATTTCGCGTCCCC
>CANQVQ010000105.1 GCA_947627335.1 uncultured Clostridia bacterium
CAAGCACAACCCGTTTTCCCGCCGGATTCTGACGAACCTGTACGTCCACGCGGATCTGCACGCGATGCGGCTTTACCCCTGCGCTTACAGCGTGACCTTCAACGTCACGCAGGAGGACGGGCGGCTCGTGCTGAACGCGATCCTCAACCAACGCTCGCAGGACGTGCTGATGGCGAATAACTGGAACGTCTGCCAGTACGCGGTGCTGCTGCATATGTTCGCGCAGGTGTCCGGCATGGTCGCGGGCGAGCTGGTCCATGTGATTGCCGACGCGCACATCTACGACCGGCACATCGAACTGGTGCGGGAGCTGATTTCCCGCGAACCCTTCCCTGCGCCGAAGTTCTGGATCAACCCGGACGTGCGGGATTTCTACGCGTTCACCCCGGACGATTTCCGGCTGGACGAGTATCAGACGCATCCGCAGATCAAGAACATTCCGGTCGCGATCTGAGCACACGGCGGATAGGAGCGAACGGAGATGCGGATGATCCTTCTCGCGGCGGTGGACCGCAATTTGGCGATCGGGCGGAACGGCGCGTTGCTGTACCGGGTGCCGGAGGACCTCCGGCGTTTCCGGCAGTTGACGACCGGGCAGGTCGTGCTGTGCGGTCGCAAGACGCTCGAAAGTTTCCCGAACGGCAAACCGCTCCCCGGGCGCGAAACGGTGCTGCTCTCCCGGCGGTACGAGGGCAAAGACGAGCCGCTTCTGACCGTCGCTCGCACGCCGGAGGAAGCGCTCGAAAAGGCGTCGGTCCTCTGCGGGAGCGAAAAAACGTTGTATATCATCGGCGGCGAAAGCGTGTACCGTCTGTTCGCGCCGGTTTGCGAAACGGCGGATCTGACCGAGATCGACGCGGAGACCCCGGACGCGGACGCGTTCTTCCCCGCTCTGCGCGAGCAGGACGGCTGGGTGCGCACCGATGCGTCGCCGGAACAGGTTTCCTCCTCCGGGCTGCATTTCCGTTACGTCACTTACCAAAAAGAGCGCGTGTGAGCGTTCTCATATGCAGGCGTAGTTTAGTGGTAGAATCTCAGCTTCCCAAGCTGATTGTGCGGGTCCGATTCCCGTCGCCTGCTCCAAGAAAAAGGCGATTGCGAAAGCAACCGCCTTTTTCAATGATGTTTGCCCTGTCGGGCAAATGATGTCGGCTCCGCCTGATGATGTTGCCTGCGGCAATGATGTGTGCCTACGGCACATGGGGCAAACATCGCATCATTGCGACCAAAGGGAGCAACATCATACCGCCAAGGGCGGTACATCATTTCGCCGTAGGCGATACAGCATCGAAAGGTTCACAACTTCCGCATCTACGGCGTGGGAGTTCAAGTCTTGCTACCAAACAGCCGAAAAATCTTTTTTATTGTCCCCGGCCAAAAATCGGCAAGACATCCGTCTTGCCGATTTTTACGCCCCCGAAGGGGGATTTTCACATTTTCACTCTTCACTGATCACTCTATCTCCACCCAATGGAGCACGCCGCCGCAGGAGTTCGCGAGGATCAGGTCGTCGATGCTGACGCGAAGCACGTCGTGCGCCGGCACCGTCGCCTCGTACACGAACGACCGCTCGTCCCAAACGTCGCAGAACGGACGACCGTCCGCGACCCGGAACCACCACTGCCCGTCCTTTTCGACCAGCAGCGAACGGTCCACCCCGGCGAACGCCGCGTCCGGCGACGCGAAATGGTAGGGCTGCATGAGCAGCTTCGCGCCGAGGATCTCCGATTTTTCGTCGCGAACGATATTCGCCAGTACCCCGGTGTTGCGGGAGAAGAAGCGGACCGTCCGCGGGCGGTCGCCGGCGTTGACGAGCGTGTAATTCGCCCCGTTTTGCATCATCCAGTTGCCGATATTGGACTTTTTGCCCTCTCCATCGTTGGATTCCGTGTCGATCGTGACTTCCCTGCCGTCCTCGGTCAGACAGCGGAACACGATCATGTCCGTGCCGACCGCAGTCGGGTTGTCGTTCGGGTTGAGCGAAGTCAGCCACGAATCCCCCTCGACGCGGAAGTCCCGCATACGGAACTTCGCGTAGGGTTCGGTGACCGAAGCGTAGTCCGGGTCGCGGCGGACCATGTACCGCACGGGCAGTCTGCCGGGACGGGTGTCGTCGTCGAATACCCACGCGATCTCCGCCTCCGCAAGCCCGTTGCAGCCATCGTCGATGCCCTTGTACTGTGCCGCATAGTTCCTGCCGTCGCGGGAAACGACGTACCCCTGCTCGGGCTTGGACGGGTCGCACTGGGACGGCTCGGTGTAGCACCAGAACGTCCCGGTCACTTCCCCGCCGTCCACGCGGAACCGCACGGCGCCGTTGCCGCACTTCCCGGTCAGCAGCGGCATATCCGCCGTCGCGCCGGAATAGGACCCGAACGGCAGGTCCCCGCTGGTCCCGCCGAGCACCCAGACGTACGTCCCGGGAGCGAGCAAAAACCGCTCGGTCCGCACCACCTGCGGCTGGTAGTCCACATAGTCGCAGCCGACGTAGATCGGGTTGAGCGTCCGCCCGTCGGACAGGAAATAGTCCTCCGGCAAGTCGAAGCGCAGACCGTAGAAGTCGCACCACTCCCGCTGACCGAGCCATTCCCCACGCACCTGGTTGCCGATGTTTTCGACCGTCACGGTCACGTCGGTCTCCCCGTCGTTGCGCAGCTGGTAGCCGAGGAAGAGCGGCACGCCGGTGTGGTTGGAATGCTCGTAGGTGAAGAAGCATTCGCCGGTCAGCCCGCGATTGCGGAGAAGCGCCTGCCCGAGGTCGGGCGGGGCGAGCATTTCGGGGTTGTTGGAGTAGATGTAGACGCCTTCGGCACGCTTGCGGTAGGCGATCTCCGCCGCAGGGACGGTGCGGTCGCCGGGCAGGCGGAAGGCGTAGTCGGTTTGCGTGAAGCGGTTGCGGAAGGGTTGCCCGTGCAGGTCGCCCTGCGGTTGGGGCGGGAGCTTGACCCGAACCTCCTTCGAGCCGTCGGGCAGGGGTTTTACCGTAAATTCGCTGTAAGACATAGGGATGTTCCTTTCATTCTGTATTTATGCGGTGAATCCGTAGTACCATTTTCCGTCGCAGCGGACGGCGTAGACGAAGGACGTCTGGCTGAGCCTGCCGTCGATGTAGCAGTGGGCGGTCACGAGGGCGAAGGCTTCGACTTCCGTCGGGTCCGCCTTGTAGCCGTATTCCGTCAGCAGTTCGTCGAATTTTTCCTGTCCGGGTTCGATCGGTTCATCGACCTCGCTCTGGAAGCGGATCTGACCGGTCTCGCGGTACGCCTCGGGTCGCTCGTAGAGCCGTCGAAGCATCTCGCGCAGGTCGTCGAGGTCCATATCCGTGTTGCCCTTCAGGACGGTCAACTGGTAGTCGGACGCATAGCGCAAAAGCCCGTCCGCGTCCTTCTCCAGCGACGCACGGAGATACCCCTCCACGGCACGCTCCGGCGTGCTGCGGAAATGCCAGACCAGCAGTCCGACCGCCAACGCGAGCAGCAGCAGGCCGAACGTCAGGAGCGGCCAGAAGCGTTTCCAAACGGTTTTGAAGCGGGACATCGATCATTCCCCCCGACTCGGTCTGCGCCGAAATTCCTGCAGGAACGGGTTGGTCGCGATCTCGTCGGACAGCGTGGTCTTTTCGTCGTGTCCGGGATAGACGGCGTAATCGCCCGGCAGGTTGCAGAGCATCCGCAGGGAGGCACGCATATCGTTTTCGTCGCCGCCGAAGTCCAGCGTCCCGATCCCGCCCCGGAAGAGCGTGTCGCCGGTGAACAGGTTGTCGCCGAAGAGGTAGCAGACGCTCCCCTTGGTGTGTCCGGGCGACGGCAGGACGTAGAAATCGAAGCCTGCCGCCGTATACTTCCCCTCGCGGTCGAACAGCAGATCCGCCGGAGCGAAGGGACGGGGGTCGTACTCGATGACCGGGGAGAAGAAGTCCCGTTCGGTCAGCAGATGGGCGTCGGCATAGTGAATGCCGACCGGGATGCGGTCGCTCCGCAGGTCGCCGACGGCGAGGATGTGGTCAAAATGCCCGTGGGTCAGCAGGATCAGCCTGCACCGGGCGTCCATGCGGTGCAGGGCGTCCTGAATGAGCGTGAGGTTGTCGCCGGGGTCGATGACGCAGGCGCTTCCGCTCGCCGTGTCCTTGACGACGTAGCAGTTCGTGTTCAGCACGCCCACGACGATGCGTTGGATCTGATAGGCACCCATTTTTTCAATTCCTTCCTTTTTCGACAGTATAAAGCGACGCTTTTTCGGCAAAGCTATGAGTGGTCCCAAAAAAGTCCGCGTACATATCCTTCGCCTTATTGTACCATGAAGCGAGGGAGATGTAAAGACCTTTTTTATTCTTTTTTTGGAGGGAAACACCATGAGCGAAAAGGAACTCCTCTACCTGCAGGACGCTTTGCAGCACGAGCAATTCCTCAAAACCCAATGCACCGAAACGGCATCCAAGCTGACCGACCCGGACCTGAAGAACTTCGTCAGCGGGCTTGCCGCCAGCCACCAGGAGGTCTTTCAGACCCTCTACAACGCCCTGTAAGGCGGAAAGGACGTAAGAAAATGATGGACGACAAGAACCTGATGGAAAGCCTGCTCCTGACGACGAAAGGGGTCGGCGACCTGTACCTGCACGGCACGCTCGAATCCTCGACCGAGCGGGTCCGCTGTGCGTTCGACAGCTCGCTGACGCGTTGCCTGCAGATGCAGAAGCAGATCTACGACAAGATGTCGCAGAAGGGTTGGTATTCCTGCCAAAACGTCGAGCAGCAGAAGATCACCCAGACCCAGCAGAAATTCGCCAACGGGTAAACGGTCAAAAAAGAAAAGGACCTGTCGCACACGCGGAAAACCGCAGGTACGGCAAGTCCTTTTTCTTAACGCAGGTTCACTGCAGCTCCAGTTCGCGCAGGAGCGCTTCGACCTGCTCCTGCCCGCCGGCGTCCTCGCGCAGACTGCGAAGCTCCGATTTCGTGCGGCGCATCCGTCCGTCCGTCACCATTTTCGCCCACCGGCGCACCTGCATGACCGGCGTCAGCCATTTGTGCTTCTTCAGCACCGGGTACTTGTTCTTGATGGTATCGTACGGCAGGAACAGCCGGTAGCGGATATACCGCCATTTCCCGCCGTTCTTCGTCTGCTGCACCGCGACCATGTTCGCAACGTCGCCGTACATCCCTCCGCGCAGGATGTATCGCTCCAGGGCGGTCGTCAGCTCGGTATGCGGTTCGTCCGCCAGCCACACCCGTGCAAGCGCACCGCACGTCTCCGCGAACTTCAAAAGTCCGCTTTCGGACAGCAGCTTTTTCGCTTTTTCCGTATCCATCGGCAGTTTTCCGTCCAGCAGCCACAGGTCGAGGAACGGGCGCACCCCGCAGCCGCCGACCTCGAAATGCTTCGCCATGTGCGCGACGTGGTAGAGGTAAAACGTCTCCGCGTCCAGCGCGTACCGCATACCGCCCGCCACGCTGTGCGCGTGGGTCCAGAGGTCCCGCAGGGCATCGTCCGCCCTCCCGCTTCGGGTCTGCTCGAGCACGC
>CANQVQ010000106.1 GCA_947627335.1 uncultured Clostridia bacterium
CTCCCCGCAAAACTGTTCCGCGACCTCGCGGAAGCGTTCAAACGGGGGCAAAGCGCCGTCGAAACGGGTCAGCACCCGCCCGGTCACGTCCTCGGTGTCCGTCGTCACGCCCAGCCGAACGGAAGCGGTGTAGGTCTTTTCGTGGTCCATCAGCAGCTCGCACGCCTTGGTCGCTTTTCCGACCATGATCGGCAGGACGCCGCTCGCAAGCGGGTCGAGCGTGCCGCAATGCCCGACGCGACGTTCCCCCGTGACCTTGCGGACCGCGTTGATGACCACCTGCGACGTGATCCCGGTCGGTTTATCGACCACCAGCACCCCGTTCAAAGCAGGACTCCTTCCACCTTCTCCAGCAGCGTCCGCCGCACGCCCGCGACCGTCCCGCCGCGAACCGAAAAGCCTGCCGCGTGGAAATGTCCGCCTCCGCCGAATAAAGCGGCGAGGGACGCGACGTCAACGTCCTCGTTCGACCGCAGGGAGACCTTGATCTCCCCGTCCTTCGGGCGAATGACCGCGGACGCCTGCACCCCGGCGATCTGGCGGGGGATCTGGTTAAGCCCTTCGCAGTCCTGCGCCGTCGCGCCCGCTTCGTCGAGGTCCTCCTGCGTCACGGCGAGCAGGGCGAACCGACCGCCGAAAAGCAGTTCGAGACGTTCGTAGCCCAATTTTTCGATCGCGACCTCGACCGGGGTCTTGCATTCAAACAGCAGGCGGTTGATACGGGCGAAATCGATGCCCGCTTCCATCAGAGCCGCCGCGTGCCGCATCGTGTCCGGGCGGGTGGACGCGTAGCGGAACCCACCGCTGTCCGAACTGATGGCGGCGTACAGCGCTTCCGAAATGTCCGGCTCGCGCCCGAACGCGAACCCCATTTCTTCCAGCAGCAGGAATACCAGCTCCCCGGCGGCGGGGAAGTCGTCGCGCAGGTACAGCCGTTCGCACCGCATACTGTTGACCATGTGGTGGTCGATCGAAAGCGCAAACACGAACGACGATTCCGGCTCGGAAAGCAATTTCGGGGACGCGACGTCCACGCTGACGAGCGTGCGCCCTTCGAGCGGCGGCAGTTCCGCCAGAAAGACCTCCTCCGGGCGCAGGAAGGACAGCCGTGCGGGGACGCCCTCCCGGTTGAACGCGTCCGCCTGCTTGCCGAGCTTTCGCAGGGCGAGGACCAGCGCACGGGCGGAACCGACCGTGTCCGCGTCCGCGGAATTGTGGGTAAAAATCAGAAACCGGTCGCGTTCCCGGAAGAATGCGACCGCCTCCGATTCAGAGATCCGAATGTTCATCGTGATACTCCTTGAGGATTTTTGCGATGTCCATCGCCTTTTCCGCGCCGTGCTCGCGTCGGAAGAGCAGTTTCGGGGTGACGCGCAGGTTGAGCCGCCGTGCGAGTTCTCCCCGCAGGAAGCCGGAAGCGGACCGAATGCCCGCCTCCACCTCCGTATCCGGACCGAGCACGCTGTAGTACACCACGGCCTGCGAAAGGTCGCGGGAGACCTGCGCCCCGGTGATGCTGATGAATGCACGGCTGACGCGTGGGTCCTTGACGGTGCGAAGGATCGCGGTCAGCTCGGTCGCGACCGCCTCGTTGATGCGGTCCTGTCGGTATGCGCCCATCAGCGTTCCACTTCCTCCATGATATACGCCTCGAGTACGTCGCCTTCCTTGATGTCGCCGAATTTCTCCAGCCCGATCCCGCATTCGTACCCGTCCGCGACCTCGCGCACGTCGTCCTTGAAGCGGCGAAGCGAGGAAATTTTGTCCTCGAACACCACGACGCTGTCCCGCAGGACGCGAATGAGCGAATTGCGGGTGATCTTGCCGTCCGTGACGTACGAACCGGCGATCGTGCCGACGTTCGGGACGTGAATGGTCTGCCGCACCTCGGCGTGTCCGAGAACGTTTTCACGGAACGTCGGGGCGAGCATCCCCTTCATGGCCGCCTTGATCTCCTCGATGCAGTCGTAGATGATGCGGTAGGTGCGGATGTCGACCTTGTCGCGGGAAGCCGCGTCCGTCGCCGTGCGGTCCGGGCGGACGTTGAACCCGACGATGATCGCGTTCGACGCGGAAGCGAGCATGACGTCGCTCTCCGTGATGCCGCCGACCGCCGCGTGCAGGACGCGAACCTTGACTTCCTCGTTCGAGAGCTTCTCGAGGCTCTGCCGGACCGCCTCCGCCGAACCCTGCACGTCCGCTTTGACGATGACGTTCAGGTCCTTCACGCCGTTGCCGATCTGGTTGAACAGATCGTCCAGATTGACCTTCACGGCGTCCGCTCCGGCCTTCTTTTCCTCCTGCTTGCGCTCCTCGGCGAGGTCGCGGGCCATCTTTTCGTCCTTGACGGCGAAGAAGCGGTCGCCCGCGTTCGGCACCTCGGAAAGACCGGTGATCTCGACCGGAATGGACGGACCGGCTTCCTTGACCGTGCGACCCTTGTCGTTCGTCATGACGCGTACGCGCCCGACGGCGGTCCCGGCGATGATGATGTCCCCGGTATGCAGGGTCCCACGCTGCACGAGGAAGGTCGCGATCGGACCTTTGCCCTTGTCCAGACGGGCTTCGACCACCACGCCCTCCGCGCTGCGGTTCGGGTTCGCCTTCAGTTCGAGCATTTCCGCCGTCAGCAGGATCATGTCGAGCAGTTCGTCGATGCCCTGCCGCTTGAGCGCGGAAACCGGCACGCAGATCGTGTCGCCGCCCCACGCTTCGGGGACCAGCTCGTAGTTCGTCAGGTCGGACATGACCTTATCCGGGTTTGCGCCCGGTCGGTCCATCTTGTTGATGGCGACGATGATCGCGACGCCGGCAGCCTTCGCGTGGTTGATCGCTTCGACGGTCTGCGGCATGATGCCGTCGTCGGCGGCGACGACCAGCACGGCGATGTCCGTCATCGTCGCGCCACGCGCACGCATCGCCGTGAACGCTTCGTGTCCCGGTGTGTCGAGGAAGGTGATGTCCCGGTCGTGCACATGGACGCTGTACGCGCCGATGTGCTGGGTGATCCCGCCCGCTTCGCCTTCCGTGACGTGCGCGTCGCGGATCGCGTCGAGCAGGGAAGTCTTGCCGTGATCGACGTGCCCCATGACGACGACGACCGGCGCACGGGGGGCAAGCGTTTCCGGCGCGTCCTCGCTCGAATCGATCAGCCGATCCTCCAGCGAGAGCACGATCTCCTTATCCACCTTGATATGGAATTCGTCCGCGACCAGATAAGCGGTGTCGTAATCCACCACGTCGTTGATGCTCGCCATCACGCCCATGCTCATGAGCTTTTTTATGACGTTCGCAGCCGTCTGCTTCATGCGGGAGGCCAGTTCGCCGACCGTGATCTCCTCCGGCACGACGATGGAAAGCTGCACGGGCTTCGGCTTGTTCTGCGGCTTTTGGGCGGCGCGTCCGCCGTTTCGACCGTTCTGCTTGCCGTTCCGCTGCTCCTGCGGGGCGAATTTGTTCTTCTTTTTGATCTTTTGCTTGCCCGTGTGGGCGGTATCCGGCACGCTCGAATCGTATTTGAGCAGTTTTTCGTCGTATCGCCCGAGGTCGACGTTGTCCGTGCCGCGGGTGTCCACGACGCGCACTTCGGTCTTGGAACGCTGCTTCTGCGGCTGCTGGGACTTCGGCTGCGCCGGCTTCTTCTTGGGCGCAGGCGGTATCGTCACCTGTGCGGCGGGCGGCTTCTGTGCGCCGGCGTCCTTTCCCGCCGGTTTCGGGGCGGCGGCCTTCGCTGCGGCGCGGGCGGCTTCGCGTGCCGCCTCCTTTGCGGCCTCGCGTTCCGCTTCCTTGGCGGCTTTCGCCTGCTGTTCGGCTTCGCGCTGCGCGGCGATCCGCGCTTCCTCCGCCTTTTTCCGTTCCTCCTGCTTCGCTTTTTTCTTTTCGTCGTAGGATTGGAAGAACGACGTGATGTCCACCTGATTCTGCTGGGTGACGACCTCTAAAAACAGGCTGATCTCCTCGTCCTCCAGCGCGGTCGTATGCGTCTTACCGGCGTTTCCGTGCGCCGCGAACAGATCGATGACGTCCTTGTTGCGCATACCGAAATCCTTCGCCAGCTCGCCGACCTTGTATTTTTTACTCGTTTCTGCCATCTGTATCCTCATTCCTTTCCGGGTTTGAAAGCGTGTTTGTCAATGCCTCGGACGGGCAGTCCCGCACCGCTTTGCGGTAGGAAAGCACGAACCCTTCCTGCGTGAACGCGACGGCGGACGCGTACTCCCGCCCGACCAGACGACCGAGCGAGCGCCTCTCCGGCGGGATCTTTTCCCACGGGACGCGCCGGTAGTCCGCCTTGTCCGTCAGCCGTTTCGCGGTGTTTTCGGAAACGTCGGACGCGATCAGCACCAGCTTCGCCCTGCCTTTGCGCACCTCGGCGACGACCTGCTCCGTACCGATGCACAGCGCTCCCGCACGTTTCGCAAGTCCGATGACGCCTTCCGCGTTTTTACGGTTTCTTTCCGCCCACATCCCGTGCGCCTCACTTTCCGGCGTTCTCGATCTCCGCGATCCGCTCGCGCAGCGCTTCGTATACGCCGTCCGGGATCCGCTCGGAGAATGCGCGCTCGAACCGGCGGCTCTTTCGCGCCGTATCGAAGCAGACCGTACACCCGCAGACGTAAGCCCCCCGTCCCGCCGCTTTTCCGCGGAAAACACCTCGTCTACCTCGAAAACGTAAAAAGGCAGAGCCTCTCTGCGCATAATTCCGAGGGAGGCGTACATATCCCGCCGGCAGAGGGCCGGCGTTTCGATTTTGGAGGATAGTTCTTTGTAAACGCTCCACGCGTCCGCCGCGGAGATTACGCCGTAAAGATTGGCGCAGGCCGAAAAAAAGTCACGCAAAAAGGCGACCTGCCGCTCTTTCAGCCCCGCGTCGGCATACATACGGGTAATGCTTTTTTCAGATAACGGCTTCGGATACGGCATAATAATCCCTCCCATAATCGTGTTATTTTTTCAATACAATAAAATTTTGCTTTGATTTTCGCTTTTTTGCAATCAAACTTCCATTTTCAGCTCATTATACCTCCGATTATCCTTGAACTTCGCGGCACTGTACCGCCACTGCCACCTGCTTTCCGCTGAACGCGACGCCGTATTTATATACGGTTTGAACGCCTGCGGCAGTCAGCTCGGTGTCGTATTTTTTGTCGATGATCTGCTGCAGCGCGGCTTCTGACAGACGTTTCAGCTCCGCGTCTGAGCATTTTTTGGAGGCTTTCAGCTCAATTAAAATGCCGGGCAGGTTTTTCTTTGTGGGTCTCAGCTGAATGTCATATCTGCCGTCGCCGGACTCTCGGTTGGAGGAGACAAACGCCCCGCCAAGCAAGGCGCAAAGTCCGAGCATAAAACCGTGATAGAAATTTTCGCCCGCCGTATCAAAGGAGCTTACCGACCGGGTCAGCAGGGTTTGAATCAGGTCTTTCAGTCTGTCCTGATCA
>CANQVQ010000107.1 GCA_947627335.1 uncultured Clostridia bacterium
GGGTGTACTGTCCGCCGTTTTCGCGGACGCCGGGCGGATAGCCCCGGATATATCCCGCCGGGACGTCGCCCCCGTCGAACGGCGGGTCGAACAGCATGAGGATGCGTTCATGCGGATTGTACAGCCGCTTCTCCGCCGCGTCCAGCGCTTTCCGGCAGCGCGCCTCGTCCGCGCCGGCGAACAGGGCGAACGCCTGCGAGAGAATATCGACGGCGCACTCCGGGTTTCCTTCCTTTCCCAGCACCTCGCCGTTGTCGCAGAACGCTCGCAGGTAGCGGTCGCCGTCGAAGGCGCAGCGTTCCGCGTTGGCGAGCAGTTCGTCCGCCGTGCGCCGCAGGTCCGCCGCCGCTTTTTCGTCGCGTTCCGCGAGCAGCGGAAGAAAGGCTTTCGCCGAAACGACGTACAGGAACGTCGAAAAGACGCTTTCCCCCCGTCCCTCCGCGCCGACGGCGGAGAAGGCGTCGTTCCAGTCGCAGCTCCCCATCAGCAGCAGCCCGTGGGAACCCCGTCGGTCCGCCCGTGAAAATGCCCGCACGCTTTCGCTCAGGAAACTGCGCGACGGCAGCTCGTAGCGCTCGTTTTCCCCGGTCAGCGGCGGGGAGGACAGGTATTCCGCCTGCTCGGTCAGCAGTCCGCTGTCGCCGGTTTTCCGAACGTAGTCCGCGACGACGTAGGGGAGCCAGAGCAGGTCGTCCGAACAGGTGGTGCGGATCCCCTTGCCGTCCGGGTGCCACCAGTGCTGCACGTCGCCCTCCTCGTATTGGTGTGCGCAGCAGCGCAGGATATGCGTGCGGACCTCCTGCGGGTCCGCGTAGACCAGCGCGAGGCAGTCCTGCAGCTGGTCGCGGAATCCGTACGCACCGCCGGACTGTCGGAAGGACGCACGGGCGTGGAATCGGCTCGCGCCGATCTGATAGGGCAGGAAGCGCCCGAGCAGCAGGTTTTGCGCCCGGCTGTGGGTCCGGAAGTCGATCGGCGGACGCATGGCGCGTGCGAATGCCTCCGCGCCGGACTGCTCTTCGTCCGGCGAGAGGTCCGGCAGTTCCTTCAGCAGGGGTTCGAGGTCTTTTTGGTCGCATCCGCCGAGCGCAAAGACCGCCGACGCGGCGTTTACCCGCAATCCGACGAGGTCGGAAAAGTCCGGTTCGCCTTGTCCGCCGAAAACCTCCGTCTGGGAATAGAGCGCGGACGCGCCCTTCGCGTAGAGCAGACCGACCCCGTCGCCGAACGCGACGTCATGCCCCGAACGGAACAGCAAAACGCCGTTACGCTCCTTTTTCCACAGGACGTGCGCCGGGGACGCGCCGCTGCCCATGGTCGGGCGGACGCAGTACAGCAGTTCCCCGCACGGGGACGCGAAATGCACGCGGAGCAGCTTGAGCGGTTTGTCCGCGCAGCAGAAGGCGTGTACGGTGTAGTCGGTTCCCGCCGCCGTGCCTTCCCAGACCGCCGTGCCGTCCCCCCATGTGACCTTTCCCGCACAGGCGATCAGGTCGTAGAGCCGTCCGCCGGAACGCAGGTAGAGCCGTTCGCCGTCCGGCAGGGAACCGGGGTCGCCCGCGAACGGGGTGAGCCGACACTCGTGCGCGTTGCCGCAGAAGGTGTAGCCGAGCGAATAGGACGTCACGATGCTTCCGCAGTTCCGACCGGACAGCACGAAGGAACGCGGACCGGGCTGCGGAAAGTCCTTGAAGAGCACGAATCCGTCCTCCGACGCGTACCCGTCGGCGAGGGAGAGGGCGCCTTCCGGGACCTGCCGCGTGACCGGGGACGGCGTTACGCAGACCGGACGGACACGCGGGAGCGGCGGCGGAGTCTTTCCGCTCTGCACCTTCGCGGGGTCGTTCCAGTACGCGCAAAGCCGGGGCAGCAGGTCGAGCAGTTCGCCGTCGATCTGTTCCCGCCGCAGCAGGAAGATGCCGCCCCGCGTGCCGAGAAAACCTTGCAGGTCGAGCTGTTCGCACAGGGCGAGCAGTTTCTTTTCCGCCGGGCGGAAATACTGCCCGTCCCCCTCCGGGAGCAGCAGGAGTTCCGTGCGTAGCCCGGCGTGCGTCAGTTCCGCGAAGGAACGGAGCAGGGATTCGGCGGACGTCGTGTCGGATTCGCCGCACGGCATCCCGAGCAGCGGATAGTCCCCGGAGATCCCGTACTTCCAGAGCATTTCCCGTCGATAGTCCGACCAGACGCCGGGGGGCGGGGATTTCGGGAACAGCAGGGACGCGAGCAGGGCGCAGGTCTCCGGGCGGGACGCACCGACAAAACGCTGCTGTTCGTGTCGGGCGGCGAGGATCGCCTTGCGGACCTCCGCACGGCTCCCGGCGGCGGCAAGCAGCAGGGACGTGCGTCCGCCCGGGCAGGGGGACGTGCGAATGACGCACAGCGGGTCGATGCAGGCGCCGGTCCGCCCGTCGAGCGGGCGGTCGAAGTCGGCGGGGGTATTGAGGCTTTCCGCCGGGAAGCCGTCCTTGGAGGTGCAGAAGGTGAACGGGAGTTCCGGGTCCGCGAGCGCGGCGGCGAGCCAGTCGCGGGGTTTGCCGGTTTCGCGGTCCCGTCGGGCGAAATAGAGGATCCGCGTTTCCGGCTCGTAGGCGCTTTCGATGAACAGCTTGGAGAACGCCTGATGCGCGTCGTACGCCGCCTCCTCCGAAAGCACCGGCTCGAACGCGAACAGCACTTCCCGCGAACGGCGGCTTTCCGCCTGCGTTTCCACGCGGAAGCAGTCCGCACGGCGGCAGAAGGAGAACCGCACCCGCCCGGAGAAGCGTTTGCTCCCCGCGATAAGGCTGGCGGAGTCCGCGTTGGTCTCAAACGCGTAAGCGCCCTCGCCGAAGAACGGCGTGCAGCCGTCCGCACGGTCCTCCGCCGGGAAGGAGACCAGCAGGGTGTGGGCGCAGGAGAAGCGCTCCGTGCGGCAGTCGTTGAGCAACAGACCGCCCTTGCGCAGGCGGACGTGTCCGAGCGACGTGACGCAGGCGGAAAAGCCGTCCTTGTTCAGCAGTGCCGCCTTCGGGGCGCAGAGGTCCGTTTCGCTGCTCTCGGTCGGTCGTTCGGCGCGCAGCAGGCGCAGGGTTTTCGGCGGGACGCGCAGTCCCTCGGTCAGCAGCGCCGGATTGGGCGGGAGTTTTTCCTGCAAAAGCCCTGCGGCGGCACGCATTCGGGCGTCGCGCATGAATCGGCGCACGAACGCACGGTCCTCCAGCGAATTTGCGATGGAAAGCAGGCTCATGCCCATGTGGTGCGCCATATAGCTCCGCACGGCGACCCCGTCGCGGCTGCGTCCGGGCGTGCGGTCGAACGCCTCGTACAGCCCGTATTTCCCGTACATACCGCACGCTTCGAGCGCACGCAGATTGCGGACGGCGGCGGACGGGCAGACCGCCAGCGTCAGATAGGTCGAATAGGGGGAGATCACCGTTTCCCCGCTGACGTCCCGCCGCAGGGCGAGCGTGCGGACGCCGTTGGCGCGGTAGCGGTAGTGCAGTTCCCCGTCGAATGCGTAGTAGGCGGATTCGGACACGCCCCACGGCTTGCCGTGCGCCGCTTTCCGCTGCGCCCAGACCGAGAACAGCAGGGTCTCCTGCAGGAAGGAATTGCGGTAGATCGGCAGGAAGATCTGGGGCATGAAGTATTCAAACATGGTCCCGGACCAGCTCACCATGCCGATATACCCTTTTTCCGCCGCGACCGTCCGGCACAGGGCGTACCAGTGCTTCTTCGGCACCAGTCCGGCGGCGACCGCGTAGTAGCTGGTCGTGCGGGCTTCGCTCATGAGCATATCGTAGCACCCCGGCTCGCGGCGGTCGCGCACGCTGTCCCAGCCGAGGGAAAAGAGCGCCTTGCGCTCGTCGTAAAAGACGTTCAGGTCGGTCCCGTCCGCCAGCCGTCGGCACTGCCTGGCGAGGGCGGGGAACCGCTCCTCCGCGTCGGCGTACTCCGCAAGACCGTTTTCCAGCGTCAGCAGGGAAACCACAAAGTTCCCGCTGTCGACGAAGGAAACGAAGGCGTCCCCGAGCACGGAGAGGGTCTTGAGGTCGTACCAGTTGTACAGGTTGCCCCGGAATTTCGGCAGACCCTCCACGGTCGCGAGCGTCCGCTCCAGCCGGTCGGCGGCTTCCTTCGCGTCCGCAAGTCCGAGGTCGAGGGCGGCGAGGACGGAAAGCAGGAACAGCCCGATGTTGGTCGGGGAGGTCCGCATGGCGACCTCTTCGCTCGGGGCGAGCTGCAGGTTGTCGGGCGGGAGGAAGTGCGTTTCCCGCGTGACCGTATCCGCAAAGAAGCTCCATTGGTCGGCGGCGTGCCTGCGCAGCAGGGCGGCGTCCTTTTCGGTCGGGACGGCGGAACATTCGCCGGTTTGCGGACTGCCGTCCCGCGTCAGCGGCAGGGAGAGCAGGTAGGACAGGATGGGGTCGATGAAGAACAGGATGCCGAGCAATCGGTAGACCGACGCCCCGCCGAACAGGAACAGCAGACACCCCGCGACCGCGCCGGGCAGCCCCTTCCGCAGGTACAGCGAGAGCTTCCCGGAACCGCTTTCCCCCGCGGCGGCGGTCGTCCATTCGAGCAGGCGGCGGTGCGAGATGGCCATGCGCCAGAGCGAGCGGCAGACCGCGTCGAGCGAAAGGAACGCGGACCGACAGGCGGAACACAGGTCGTTCCCCAGCCGTGCCGCCGCTTCCGCGAAGGCGGAAAGCCCCGCCGTGAAGGCGTGCCGTAGCAGGAACGGACCCCCGGACAGCAGGTCGCAGACCGATCCGACGGCGAACGGGAGCAGCAGGTAGCTGTACGCGGCGAGGAAGATCCCCAGCGCCTCCCATTCCCCGCGTGCGAAGACCGCGCCGAGCGCGACGGCGAGCAGGGCGGAGAGCGGGGTCAGGTGCCGGAACAGGTTGCAGACGATCTGTCGACGGCTGACGAAGGAGAGCGCACAGCGACGTTGAAACAGCAGCGGGAGGTTCTGCACGTCCCCGCGGATCCAGCGGTGCGCCCGTCGGTACCACGCGATGGGGTTGCTCGGGACCGAATCCGGCAGCGCCAGGTCGGACACCAGCAGGGTTTTCAGCAGTCCGCCCTCCGGCAGGTCGTGGCTGAGGATCTTGCCTTCCGGCAGGTCGAGCGCTTTTTCGCGGAAGCGCCGGACGTCGAGCAGCCCCTTCCCGCAGAAGATGCCCTCCCCGTACAGGCTCATGTTGCGGTCGAACGAGGCGCGCTCATAGAAAGAGACGCCCGCCGACCCGGAAATCAGGCGGGTAAAATAGGTGCGGTAGGAGGAGAGCAGTTCGGTCTGCACGGCGGGCTGGAACACGCCGAACCGACGGTTGACCGGGTGCAGGGCGACGCCGAGCAGTTCCCGCACCACGCCGGGGGTCAGTTCCGTGTCCGCGTCCAGCGTCAGCAGGTAGCGCACGTCGGTCGGGCAGGTCCCGTACAGCAGTCCGGCG
>CANQVQ010000108.1 GCA_947627335.1 uncultured Clostridia bacterium
CCGGGGGAGGACCTCCCGCAGAGCGGCGACCCGCACGGCGACGTCGTCCGCCGTATACGGGCGGCGCATCGCACGCAGTACCCGATCCGAGCCGGACTGCAGCGACAGGTGGACGTGCGGCATGAAATTCGCCGAACCGGCGACCGCACGGAAGAACGGCTCCCGCAGGGACCAGGGCGAAAGCGAACCCACGCGGACCCGCTCCAGCCCTTCGCCGGACAGCTCGCCCAGCCGTTCCAGCAGAGACGGCAGCCCGGGAAACGCCGAAACTTCGACCCCGGTCAGCACGACCTCCTTCACGCCTGCGCGAACCAGCCGCCGCGCCTCCGCGACGATCTCGTCCGCTCCGCGGGACCGCGACGGTCCCCGCAGGGTCGGGATCAGGCAGTAGGCGCAGTTCCCGCCGCATCCGTCCTGAATTTTCAGGTACGCACGGCAGGTCGAAAACCAGTGACTTTGCCCGTCGAGCGACATCGGCTCGTAGTCCGCGTCCCGCACGTCCGCCACCGCATCGGTCCGCCCGTTCAGCGACACGAACCGCTCCACGACGTCCATTTTCCCGGTGCAGCCGCCGACGTAGAACACGCCCGGCAGGGCGAGGAACGCCTCCTTGCAGTTCTGCGACGCGCAGCCGAGCACCGCCGTCGGTCCCTTCGCCGCCAGCCGTCTGGCGAGTTGAAGGCTTTGCCGCTGGCTTTCCGCCGTGACCGCACAGGTGTTGAGCAGGAAGCAGTCCGCCCCGTCGGGGTCCCGTTGGACCGCGAAACCGCGCTTCTCCAGCGCTTCCGCGATGGCGACCGATTCATATTGATTGACGCGGCACCCCAGCGTTTGGATGCACACCCGTTTGCCCATGTGTCGCTCCTTTTTTTATCCGATACGGCGTTTCGCGTCCTCGTAGGCTTCGCGTCCGCAGAGCCAGTTGACCGCTTCGAGCAGTCCGCCGGACGTCAGCGTCGCGGGCAGTCCGAGCGCTTCCGAAAGCATTTTTCGCTTCTCCGCGCTGTTTTTCCCGCCGGAAAACCCGTCCGCGTACCATTCCTCGCGGCTGACGTCGCCGACGACCGCGTCCTCCGCTTCAAACGGCGCGAGCAAAGCCCGCAGGATCCCGTCGTCGATGCCCTCGACCCCGAGCAGCCCGTCCGCGGAGCGCTTTCGTTTGCGCGGCTCCTTCCCGGCGACCGCCGGAATGTACACGTTTCGGATCTTCGCGTCCGGCGGGAGCAGCCCTTTCAGCCTGCCGCGCAGGAATTGCCCCGCACGGTCGCTGTCCGTCAGCAGCAGCAGTCCGCGGTCGCAGGAAGCCCGACGCAGCAGGGACAGCTTTTCCTTGTCCTTGAACACCGCGAACCCGTTGAGCGCGATGATGGGCGTTTCCACCAGATTCGCCAGCCGAATTTTGTCGTATTTGCCCTCGACCACGATCGGACAGCGCAGTCGGAGCCGCCCGTTTGCGCTCATTCGGCGCTCCCCGCGAACGACGCCAACTTGGAGAGCAGCAGTTCCAGCGCCGGGACCGGGTCGGCGCGACCGGTCTTGATCGCGACGTCCGTTTCCGCAATCTCCGCGAGGGACTTCCAGATCCCGCTTCGGCGCACCTTCGAGAGGTTCGCGAACGCACGACCGACCTGCCAGCTTTGCAGGTTTTCTCCTTCGCGACGCGTCCCTGCGAAATTCCCTGCGTCCGTGCGGCGTCCGCCAGCAGCAGCAGGCGGTAGCTCGACGCGAGGTAGCCGATGGCGGGCTGCACGCCGTTTCGGTCCATTTGCAGGACGGACAGCGTATGCACGGCGCCCGCGAGGTCGCCCGCTAAGATCCGGTCGGCGACTTCAAAGAACACGCCGCTCTCGTTCGGGCAGCAGTAGTTCCGCACGTCCGCCGCCCCGAGCGTCCGCCCGCCTGCGACGGCGCACAGCTTCACGATCTCCCCTTGCAGGGTGTACAGGTCCGTCCCGCAGTAGCCGACCAGCGTCTGCGGCAGGTCGCTTGCGATGTCCGTCCGCTCCGCCGCGAAATGCTTCGCGATCCACGCGTAGAGCTGCGACGTGCGGGGCTGCTCAAATTCGACGGAAAGTCCGTGCTTCGCGAACCCGTCGACCAGCGTCCGCAGACCCTCCATGCCCTTGTCGCGGGACTTTTCCTTTTCGCCCGCACGCAGGACCAGCAGGACGGTCGTATAGTCCGGCAGGTCCTCCAGCGCACGGACGTATGTTTCCGCGTCCGACGGTTTCAGCTTGCCCTTGCGGGTCTGCGCCACGCCGCGCAGCTCGACGACCCGCTTCTCCCAAAGGTACGGCGGGGCGAGCACCTCCTCGGCGAACCCGTCCGCGTCCCGCGTTTCCGCGTCGAACACCGCGTAATTGAAGTCCGGCACCGGGGCGTCCTTCCCGACTTTGCGCAGTTTTTCCGCGTAGTGGTCCTTCGTGTACTCCTCCGCGCCCCACAGCAGGAACGCGCCGCCGGTCCGCCCGTCCTTCAGCCGCTTCTTCAGCTCGTCCAGACCGCCGTCCGCCGTCCGCCCGTACGCCATGCGCTCCGTCACCGCCTTCCCGATTCTTTTCCATCCTCTATTGTATCATAAAATCCGCTTCTTGCCAATGCTTTTCGAGGAAAATTTACGAAAAAATCATCGGAAGAACGAAAAAAATGCGTCGAGAGGGTCGCCGCATGGGGAAAGGATGGGGAGCGCGGAACCGCATTTCCCGCCGCACGGGGAAAGGATGGGGAGCGCGGAACCGCACTTCCCGCCGCACGGGGGGGAAAGCACACCCCGCCGCACGGGAAAACAAAAGCGAAAAGCCGCGACAGCGCTCGACTGCCGGGACTTTGGATTTTCGGGATGCAAACGGGACGCAAGCGGGGGGACGTCGGTCGGAAAGGCGGTGAAGCCTTCCTTCCGCGACCGAACGCGTTCTCCGCACGAACCGTCAGGACTTCTTGCGTTTCTTGATCACGACGCCGATGACGCAGGCGACCGCGAACAGCAGCACCGAGGCGCCGCCGACGATCAACGCGATGTCCGTGCCGGTCAGCAGGTGCGACCCGTCGGAACTTTCGTCCGCGGAACCGTCCGCGGAGGGTTCATCGGAGGACGCTTCGGACGTCGGTTCGGAAGCGTCGGAAGCCGCGTCGGAAGCCGCGTCGGAAGACGCGTCAGACGTCGGTTCGGAGGCGTCGGACGACGTGTCGGACGTTTCGCCGGGCTGCTCGGGCGCAGGCTCGGCTTCCCGCACCATCTTCGAGAAGGCGAGGGAAGTCCAGTGCAGGGAATTTCCGGGCGCACCGTAGACCGAGAGCGAGACGTGCGTGACGGTGAGCTTCCCGGTCGTGCCGAGCTTGTTTTCCAGCGGGAAGTACAGCTTTTGCCCGGACGTGAAGTCGTTGACCGTGCCGGTGAGCAGATCGGAAAGCTGGACGGACTGCTCCGCACCGCCGTCGATCGTATAGTAGAGGAACCCGTTCGCGGAACCGCCGTCGCAGGTGAAAACGACGTGCAGGTAGGGCGTTTCGGCGAGGTCGACCTCCTTATTGACCTGGATGTCGATGGACGGCCAGGAGAGCGTGTCCTCCTGCGCACGGGAGAGGTGCAGACTGCCGTCCGTATCGACGGAATAATCGGCGACGCCGCCCGCGACGCGGGAGATCAGGCTTTCGTCGGTCGGAAGCAGGCTGACGACGTCCTCGTAGACCGCTTCCTTCGGGAGCGTCGCCGGGTCGGGATTGGTGACGCTGAACTCGTGGAAGGTGATCTTGCGTCCCGCCGCACCGACGACGTACAGCTTCAGCCCGGAGATCAGCACCGTGCCGTCCTCGCGGACCATGTTGTCCGGGATGATGTCGGACAGCTTGAGCTTGCAGTTGACCTTTTGGTTCGCGGAGAGGTCGCCGACTTCCTCGGTCTTGAGCGTCGGGTCCTGCTCGACGAAGTGCGGGATCAGCCCGACGAAGTTCTGGTCGTAGGCGACCGTCGGGGTGGAACCGTTGAGGTAGAGCACCATATTCGTGATCGCCGCCGTTTCAAAGTTGACGGTCAGGTAGCTGTTTTCGACCGGCACGGCGACGGTGTCCTGGATCTCGGGGGAGTAGTGCGCTTCCGGCCAGAGCCCGGTCGTGTTGGCGAAGGAGATCGAGCCGTCCGATTCCTCGGTGACGACGACGGTGTCCGGCTTGAGGATACGCCAGCCGTCCGCGGTGAACGGGATGACGGATTTGGTCCAGTACCCTTCCTCGACCTCCGGCGGTTGGGGCAGTTCGATGCGGGGCGCATCCGGGTCGACGCGGTAGTGCTCCTTCAGGTATGCCTCGATGGAATCGACGTAGACGCGGTTGCCGAGGTCGGCGAGGTGCACGCCGTCCGTGATAAGGAATTCTTCCAGTTTATACTGGTCGCAGATCTTGTGGATGTCGATCAGACCCGTGTCCGTCTCCTTCGCGACCTCGCGGACGATCTCCACATACACGTCCAGCGCGGCGTTCAGCCCGCCGGCGCTCGCGTAGTTCTCCGCGGGACCGTAGGCGTCCTCGCGCACATAGGGCGGGGTCAGCAGGATCGGGTCGGCGTCCAGTGCGCGGACCTGCGAGATGATGGTTTTGAGGTTTTCCTTGTACTTTTCCGGGGAGACGCGGGGCACGGAACTGCCCGGGTTGAGGCGGACGTCGTCGTTCGTGCCGAACCCGATGATGACGATGTCGGGGTCCTTCTTGGTCACGTCCCAGTCGAAGCGGGCGAGCCCGTCCTCGGTCGTGTCGCCGCCGACGCCGGAATTGATGGCGTAGAGGTTCATTTCCTCGCCGAGCGTCTTGGTCCAGGTGCCCATGGCGGTCAGGCTGTCGCCGAAGGTCACAAGGCGGCACCCGTCCAGCAGCAGGGCGTCCTCCGCCGGTGCCGCCGAGACGCTCGCCGCGAAGGGCAGGGACGCGCAGGACAGCGCAGCGCAGAGAAGCAGGGAAAAGATGCGTTTTTTCATGACTTCCGCCCCTTTCCGCTCAGGAATCCGACCGATTCAGGTAGTCGCGCAGCTTCTCGATCGTCGGCATACACGCCTCGTCGAGCTTGAGGTAGTTGGTGATCTCGTCGTACTGCCCGTCGCCGTCGGCGTCCGCGTAGTCGTTGCTGGAGAACCAGACGGCGATCTTGATCCGGCTGCAGAACTCGTAGCCGGGGTCCTGACTGTGCTCGAAGCAGTCGATCATGCCCTCGACCCACTGGGTCTGGTAGGCGATATTCCTGCCGAGCGTGGTCGTGCGGTAGCCGTTGATGCCGTAGTCATAGACGGCGTTTCCGCCCGCACCGCAGGCGAATTCCCCGAGGATCCACGGGTATTCCGCGTAGTAGGGGAGCATCTTGTTCGCCGTTTCGGTGTACATGGTCTGGAAGCTGGCGGGAACGCCTTCGTTGTTCATCTGGTAATGGGTCAGTCCGAGCATCTGCACATA
>CANQVQ010000109.1 GCA_947627335.1 uncultured Clostridia bacterium
GTTCCTGAAACAGGGAAAACTCGTTTCGCAGGGAACGCTCGCGGAGGTCGCCGAACCGCTTCGCGGAAAAATTTGGGAACTGCCGCTCGACGGCGACGCGAACGAACCGGAAGTGCGGGAAAAGCACACGGTCATTCGCCTGCTTCGGCGGGAGGACCGTCCGTTCCTGCGCGTTTACGCGGAAAACCGCCCGACGGAGGGACCCTGTTCGTCGGTTCCGCCGTCACTGGAGGATTGCTACTTCCTGCTGTTCGGCGAAGATACGGAGGGACGCTGAGATGACGCGGCAGGAATTACGCAAGCTGTTCGGCAGTCGGGCGTTCCTTCTGCTGTTTTTGGCGCTGCTCGCCGCGAACGCCGTGCTTGCCCGGATCGACGCGCAGGCGCACCGGGTGGATTTCGCTTTTTCCGACGCGGTGCGGTCGTTACTCGTTTCGTACCGGGAGGACCCCGACGCCTTCGACGAAAAATATGCCGCCTACCGCGAAGCGCAGGACGCCGCGATCGACCTGCAGATGCAGTACGTCCTCAACCACGAAACCCCGCCGGAGGAACTGTTCGAGGAATCGTACACGCTTGCGCCGGAAAGCGGCTACGGCGACGGGCAGCTCTACCGTGCGCTGTACGAACAGGTCGGACGTCGGGAAGCATACCGGGAAAAAATAAAAGAGATTTTGCGGGACGCGGAGCGCAACCTCGCAACGATCGGGGACCCGTATACCCGTTCCTACAACGAACAGGTGCGGGAACGCTATGCGTCGCTCTATGCGATCCCGCTTTCGGACGATTACGCCGTCGGCTGGGGGGATTACTTTCGGTATACGACCGGTTCCCTGCTGCTCCTGCCGCTTTTGCTCGCAGGCGAACTGCTTCTGGCGCACGCGGACGCGGAAAGCGGAATGGAGGAGGTGCTTTTCGCAACAAAAAAGGGCAGAAACGCCGTCTGGACGCGGAAAGCGCTCGCGCTGCTCGCCGTGTGCGTCGGTTCGGTCCTGCTTTTCGACGCGACGTCCTTCGCCGTGTATGCCGCGACGACCCCGCTTTGCGGTCTTGGGGAATTCCTCGCCTCGTTCGACGGTTTCACGCTCTGCCCGTACCCGCTTTACGCGTATGAATTCCTGCTTCTGCGGGAGGCGGTCTGCATCGCGTTCTGCTGTTTGACGGCGTTGCTGTTCCTGTTCCTCGCCCGTCTTTTCGGGAATCCGCTGCTGACGCTCGGCGTCGGCGTGGCGTTCTGCGGCGTGGAGGTTTTGCTCTACCGCCTGCCGTCCTATCGGCTCGGCGACGTGTGGCAGGCGCTCAACCTGTTTCGGCTTTGGGACGCGGGGAATCTCTTTTCGCAATACCGCTCGGTCGGGATTTTCGGGCATTCCGTCCCGCTTCTCCTGTTTGTGCCGATGGTGTTCTGCGCCGGGATCGCCGTCTGCTTGGTTGCGCTTTGGCTGCTCTGGGCACGGCGGAAAAACCGTCGGCTTCGCGTCCGCCTGCCGAAAATGCAACTTCGCCTTCCCCTGCCGCACACGCTGGCGCACTGTGAAGCGCGAAAGCTGTTCATTCGGTCGGGACTGCTGCTTCCGATCCTTCTGCTCCTGCTTTGCAAAGGGATTTCCGCCGGAAATGCCGCAAACGGCAAACTCCCGTTTCAGGAATCCGTCTACCGCTCGTATCTGCAGACCTACCAGAGCGTCCCGCTCGACGAAGCGGAACGCCTGATCGCGGAAGAGCAGGCGAACTTCGACGACTTGCAGCGGCAGGCGGCGCTGTACGCGCAGAAATGGGAGGAAGGGACCGCCGCCTACGGGGAAACCCTCGCGGCGCAAAGCGCGTGGGAAACCGCCCAGCGGAAACTCGAACCGTTCCAGCGTGCCGCGGACGAGGTCGCACGGGTGCGGGAACTGCGGGACGGCGGCGTCGACGCACAGGTGGTCTACGGGGGCGGCTGGGAAGCGCTCTGTCTGGAAAAAACGGACCTGTTTTTGCTGCTGCTCCTGCTGTTTCCGGCGTTTGCCTACGCGTCGGAGGACCGATGCGGCTTCCGACCGATTTTGTATGCCGCCGAAAACGGACGAATGCGGACGGCGCTCGTCAAGTCGGCGCTCTGCGTCGGATTTGCGGCGACGGCAGGCGCGCTCTGCTTCCTCGCCGACGCGTTTTCCGTGCGGGCGCTCTACACGCTCCCGCTGTCGGACGCCCCTGCCGTAAGCGTTTCGGCGCTGGCGGACCTCGGCGCGGAAGGCACGCTGTTCGGCTTCGTCCTGCGCTGGGGCGTATGCCGGATCCTGCTCTGCGCGACGGTCGCCCTGCTCGGTTTTACGCTGTCCCGCTGTTCCCGGCGCTGGCGCTCGCCGCACTGCTGTTCCCGCCGTACCTCGTCGGGCTGTTTGCCGGCGGTGCGGTGCCGTCGTTCTGCCTTGCGAATTTGTTTGACCTTTCGGTCGCCGCCGACGGGACTTCCCTGCCGCTCCGTATCGTGTTCCCGCTGTTGACGCTGCTCGCGCTCGCTCTTTCCCTCCGTTCCGTCGCCGGTCAGCACTTCCAAGCGTGTCAAAATCGTCGATAAATGTAACCAACGCAACCAAAACGGTATGCGCAACCGATGTCACAGAAATTCCTTTTCGCTTTACCGAATCCTTTCCGCCGCTTTCAGTGCTTCGGCGACGACTTGATCCATGTCGTAATACTTGTATTCCGCGAGCCGACCGCCGAACAGGACGTGCGGCTCTTTTTCGGCGAGGGCGTGGTATTTCGCATAGAGCGCATTGTTCTTCTCGTCGTTGACCGGGTAGTACGGCTCCCCGCCGGGTTTCCACGGTTCGCTGTACTCGCGGCTGACCACCGTTTTCGGCAGATCGTTACCGTTTTCGTCCCTCCCGAACGTGAACCATTTATGCTCGATGATCCGCGTCCACGGCGTTTCGCGGTCGGTGTAGTTCACCGCTGCGTTGCCCTGATAGTTCGGCGTGTCCAGCGTTTCGGTCTCAAAGCGCACGGAACGGTACTCCAGCGGACCGAAACGGTAGGCGAAGTACGCGTCGATGGGACCCGTGTAGACGACCGTATGCGCTAAACTGTCCAGTTCGGCTTTGTTTTCAAGATAATCAACGTTTAGCCGCACCTCGACGCCGTCCAACAGATTTTCGACCAGTTTTGTGTACCCGCCGACGGGAATGCCCTGATACTTCGCGTCGAAGTAGTTGTTGTCGAACGTGAAACGCACCGGCAGACGCTTGATGATGAATGCGGGAAGTTCTGTGCAGTCCCGTCCCCACTGCTTCTCGGTGTAGCCCTTGACCAGTTTCTCGTAAATATCCGTTCCGACCAGCGAAATCGCCTGCTCCGCAAGGTTTTTCGGCTCGGTGATCCCGGCGGACTTCCGCTGTTCGTCGATTTTTTGTCTCGCCTCGTCCGGCGTCGTCACGCCCCACATTTTGTTGAACGTGTACATATTGAAGGGGAGGGAATACAGTTCGCCCCTGTAATTCGCGACGGGGCTGTTTGTAAAACGGTTGAACGTTGCAAAGCGGTTGACATAATTCCACACCGTTTCGTCGTTCGTGTGGAAAATGTGCGCCCCGTAGCGGTGTACGTCGATGCCTTCCACCTTTTCGGTGTACACGTTCCCGCCGATATGGTTTCGCCGTTCCACCGCGAGGACGGTTTTCCCGTTTTCCTTCGCCCGCTGCGCGAACGTCGCGCCGTACAGCCCCGTCCCGACGACGAGGTAGTCGTACTTGGCGTATTTTGTCACAGCTCTTCCCTCCCATGAAAAAATTCGTTACTCCCTGCGAAGCCCCAAATGCTCGATCAGGTATTCCGCCTTTTGTTCCTCGCTCTTTGAAAGGCTTCGGTTCAGCGCCAACTCCCGCCGCGTCCGCTTCATGCGCCCATCCGTCACCATTTTCCCGAAACGGTGAACGTACATCGCCGGAAGCAGAAACGGACACCGCTTCAACACGGGATAGCGCTCCCGCATCGTGCTCATGGGGATGAACAGGCGAGAGAAAACATAGGAACGCTTCTGCCGCTGCCCCACCGCGACCCTGTTCTGCAGGTTTCCGTAGATGCCGCCGTCAACGATGTATGTTTCCAGCGCCTCCGTCAATTCGTCGGCGGGAGCGTCCTCCATCCAGACTTCGGAAAGCCGGACGCACCCTTCGGCGAATTTTCGCAGTCCGCCCTTGCCGAGCAGTCCGTTTTTCTGCTCCGTATCGAGTTCCAGTTTGCGTTCCATCAGCCAAAGATCCAGAAAGAACCGGATCCCGCATCCGCCATGCTGAAAATGCTTCGCCATGTGCGCGACGTGATAAAAGTACAGCATTTCCGGCTTCAGGCGAAAACGGGTCCCCTGCCCCGTCGGTTCGGCGTAGGACCAGATGTCGGACAGCACCGCCTGCGCCTGTGGAAGGCTTTCTTCCTCGATCGTATCGTAATGCAGTTCGATATGCACCCTGTCGGGCTCCCCGGAAAGCAGCGAAATATCATGGGACGTGCGCCCAGTGTAGGTATAGCCGAGCGTTTCCGCGCTCGCCCTTGCGGTTTCCAAATCTTCTTCCCGAATCAGGATGTCAATATCGCTGCAGGAGCGCATCCAGTCCTCCGGCCAGAGGTGCCGGAGTTCCATCCCCTTGAGCGGAAGGTAGTCGATCCCGTCCGTGTCGAATTGACGGCAGATCTGCCCGAAAGCATACTCCCGACAAACGGTTTGCCGGAAGTACCTTGCGAGGAAGTCCTGATAAAGGCGATTGACTTTCTCCCGCGTTTCCGGGACGGATAGCCGTTCCCCTTGCTTCCACAGCGCATCGGCGACCAAATGCTCCAATCGGTGTCGGCTTGCGAGAAGGTATACGGCGTCAAGCGCGTCCGGCGTAAGCCCCGTAACGGGTTCCGAAGCGGAGGAATTTACGCCAAGTTCCGACCGCAGCAGCACCATCAGCGTGTCGGTGATTTGTCGTTGGTTCCCGTTTGCCTCCATTGATTTTTTCCTGCTTTCTATGCCCGTTTCGTTCTTTTTATCGTCTTTTCTTTTCCCATGCCCAACGAGCGAGCGACGCGACGGCAAGCACCGGCACGCACCCGCACGCGTAGCCCGCGACGTCGATCCAGATGTCCGTCACCTGCGGTCCGCGTCCGTCGCTGAACAGTTGGATGGTCTCGTCCATCAGCGGCACGAACAACGCGAACAGGCACAGGTAAAGCGCTTTGTCCTTCCGCTTGACGCCCTTGACCGTGAAGAACAGCCCGAGCGACGCACCGAGCAGCAGGAACTCCGTGAAATGTCCGGCCTTCCGCACCGTGTGTTCGGTCATGCCACGCCCGAGCAGTTTCGTCACGAACCCGCTGATCATCGACGACACCCGTCC
>CANQVQ010000110.1 GCA_947627335.1 uncultured Clostridia bacterium
GTGATGCCGAACAGGGCGGTGCGCTGGTTCGGGAGCGTCATGCGCAGCGCCCGCTCGGGCACATCGGCGTGCGCGCCCACGTCGAGCACCACCTCCAGGCCCGTCTCCTCGGCGGCGAGGTCCAGCTGCTCCTCCGCGGCGAGGAACGCGTCGAAATACGGCAGGAGTCCCAGCTTTTCCAGCGTCGGCAGAACGCTTTCGCGGTGGGACGAGGTCAGAAGGTACTGCTTCGCCCCCGCGTCGCGTAATTGGTTCAGCACGTCGAGCGCCCCCGGCGTCAGGCAGTCCGTCCGCAGGTGCGTGCGGTAATACCCCTGAAATTCGTCCGAGATGACCGCCATGGGCAGTTGGTCCAGGTCGAACAGATGCGCGTAGAACCGGGAGATCGGGACGTCGATATAGCGGTAGTATTCGTCCAGCCCGATCGGCGGGCGGGACCGCTTGCGGAGCATTTGGTTGACCGCTTCGAGCGAGAGCAGCACGTCGTCGCAGAGCGTGCCGTTCCAATCCCAAAAGACGTGGACGCCCATATCGAGCCCCCTTTCCAAAGAGAATATCGCAACGAAAACAACGGGCGGAACGTTTTCCCGCCCGTTTTTACGTTTTTCCCCTTTACGCTTTCAGCGCACGCTCCAGCCAGATGACGCCGATGTCGAACGCGTCGCAAAGACTGCGCTTTTCGCACTGCTTGAGGATCTTGTCGTTGAACAGCTTCTCGTCGTCCGTATCCTGGATCTGCACGAGGACGCGGGTGGCGACCTCGAGATCCCCGACCTTTTTGGTCTCGAGAATGTTCATGAAGAGAATGTACGGGTCGTCCGGGTTCCCGTAAAACAGGAACCTCCCCTGCCGGACGAGCGGTTTGCCTTTATAGGTCAGCAATTTCTGTTCTGGCATGATGCGCCGTTTCCTTCCTTCCCCGCCTCTTCAGCGTCCGCCGTTCGGGCGGATGAAATCCTCCACGAGTGCGCGAAGCAGTTCGTCCCGATCCAGCTTGCTGATGATCGTGCGGGCATTCTTGTTGTTGGTGATATAGGTCGGGTCCTCGGAAATGATATACCCGACGATCTGGTTGGTGGGATTGTACCCGCTTTCGCTCAGGGAGCTGTAGACCCCCCGGACGATCTCGCGGATCTCCTCCCGTCTGGTATCCTTGACGGAAAACGTGATGGTTTTTTGCCTCGTGTCCTGCGCATTGCGCGGGTCCTGCATACTCATATGGTTTGCTCCTTCCTTCCCTTTTGCGTTTCGGGTTTTTTGACTTCCCTTTTATTATATACGGTTTTCACGGATTTTGCAAGTCTTTCCGCAAAAAATTTCAGCGAAATTTTCGACCCGTCAGCTCCTCAACAGGATTCCATGCTCGCTTTCCAGACGACGGAGCACCTTGCTCACGCTCTTGTCGGCTTCCTCGTCGGTCATCGTGCGGTCGGGCAGGCGGAATACCAGCCGGACGGCGACGGATTTCTTCCCTTCCGGGACGCCCTTCCCGCGGTACACGTCGAACACGAACACGTCCTCGAGCGATTTCCCGGCGAGCGCACGGATCTGCCCGCAAAGCGTCCCCGCTTCGATCGTTTCGTCGCACAGCAGCGCGAGGTCCCGCTCCATCGACTGGTAGACCGGCAGCGGGCGGTACTTCCGTTCCGCCGACGCGCACGCGTAAAGCGGTTCGTCCGGCAGCAGCGCCGCGTAGACCGCTTCGTCGATGCCGAAGGACGCGCAGACCGACGGATGCACCTGCCCGAAATGCCCGAGGCAGACGTCCCCGACCGTCAGCTTCGCGCAGCGACCCGGATGGAAGTACGGGACCGTCGCGTCGGCGGTGCAGACCGCGCCCTCGACGCCGAAGGACGCGAGCAGGGCGTTGACGTCGCCCTTGAGGTCGAAGAAGTCCCCGCAGCCGTAGCTCGCGAAGCAGAGCGTCCGGCTCTCCGCCGAATGGTCGCCGTCCTTCGCGTAAAGCATGGCGTTTTCGTAGAAGCGGGCGGTCTTGACCCGGTGGGCGAGGTTATGGGCGACGACGCGAAGCACCGACGGGAGCGCGTGCGTCCGCATGACCGACGTATCTTCGCCCAGCGGGTTGCGAATGGTCAGTTGGTCGCGCAGCGGGGAATCCGCCGGGATGCGGATCTGGTCGAGTTCCTTCGGGGAGACGAACGAGTAGGTGCAGAGTTCGTCGTACCCCAGCCCGGTCATGGTCTGATCCAGACGCGTGCGGAAGCGCTGGAACGGGTCCTCCCCGCCCTGCGTCGCTTCCCCGCGGAACCGGGTCGCCTGGATGCGGTCGAATCCGTACAGCCGGACGACCTCCTCGGCGACGTCCGCCGTTTCGATCAGGTCGCCGCGATAGGGCGGCACCGTCAGACGGTCCTTTCCGTCCCAGATCACGTCGAGCGGGCGCAGCAGCTCCGCCATTTCGGACGCGGACAGGTCCGTGCCGAGCAGTTCGTTGACCCGCTTCCAATCGAACGGGATGGAACGCGGAGAGACGTCGGCATTGCAGACGTCGATATACCCGTCGACGACCTCCCCGGCGCCGAGTTCGGCGACCAGTTCGCAGGCGCGCTCCAGCGCGGGCAGCGTATTGCAGGCGGGCAGCCCCTTCTCGTAACGGGCGGAGGCGTCCGTCCGCAGACCGACCGCACGGGAGGTCTTGCGGATGCTTTCGCGGGCGAAGTTGGCGCTTTCAAAGATGACGGTCTGGGTGGTCTGCTCGATCTCGCTGTTCAGACCGCCCATGACCCCCGCGAGGGCGACGGGTTTGTCCCCGTCGGCGATGCAGAGCATATCGGTCGTCAGCGGGCGCTCCTGCCCGTCGAGCGTGGTGATGGTTTCGCCGGGGCGTGCCGTGCGCACGACGATGCGACCGCTTTGGATGGTCTGCGCGTCGAAGGCGTGCATCGGCTGACCGTATTCGAGCATGACGTAGTTGGTGATGTCGACGATGTTGTTGATCGGGCGGATCCCGGCGTTGCGCAGTTTGGTCCGCATCCAGAGCGGCGACGGAGCGATCTTCACGTTCTTCACGACACGCGCCGTATAGCGCGGACAGAGCGACGGGGAAAGCACCTCGACCTGCAGAAGGTCGCCGACGGTCTGCCCGTTTCCGTTCGTCGGGACGGACGGTTCGTTCAGCCGCAGCGGCAGGTGGAAGGTCGCGGCGGCTTCGCGGGCGATGCCGAGATAGGACAGGCAGTCCGGGCGGTTGAAGGTCAGTTCAAACTCCACCAGCACGTCCCGCATTCCCAGCACGTCGCGGACGTCGTCCCCCGGCTTGCAGGGCTCCTGCAGGATGAAAATGCCGTCCTCGACCGCATACGGGAAATCCCGGGCGGTCAGCCCCAATTCGCCGAGCGAGCAGAGCATCCCTTCGGACACCACGCCGCGCAGCTTGCCGGTCTTGATGGTCTTGCCGTCCGGCAGCTTCGCCCCGTTCAGGCAGACCGGCACGAGGTCCCCCTCCGCGACGTTCTGCGCGCCGGTGACGATCTGCAGCGGACGTTCCCCGCCGACTTCGACCTGACAGATGACCATGTGGTCGGAATCCGGGTGCGGCACGACGGAGAGCAGTTTCCCGACGACGACGCCGCTCAGGCGCTCGCCGAGGTCCTCCCAGCCTTCCACCTTCGTCCCGCTCATGGTCATCGCTTCGGCGAACAGACGCGGGCTGAACCCCTCCACGGCGGAGAGGTTTACATAATCATTTAACCAATTCAGTGAAATCTTCATTTTTCCGTACCCCCGCGCTCAAAACTGGTCCAAAAACCGCTTGTCGTTCTCGAACAGCAGCCGCAGGTCGTCGATGCCGTACATGGTCATCGCGACCCGTTCGATCCCCATGCCGAAGGCGAACCCGGAATAGACCTCCGGGTCGATCCCGCCCGCCCGCAGGACGTTCGGATGCACCATACCGGCGCCGAGGATCTCGATCCAGCCCTCGCCCTTGCACAGCCGGCAGCCCTTGCCGCCGCAGACGAAGCAGGACACGTCCACTTCGGCGGACGGCTCGGTGAACGGAAAATTGTGCGGTCGGAAGCGGATGCGGGTGCGCGAGCCGAACATCGCCTTGGCGAACGCGTCGAGCGTGCCTTTCAGGTCGCCCATCGTGATCCCCCGATCGACGACCAGCCCTTCGCACTGGTGGAACATCGGCGAATGGGTCGCGTCGGCGACGTCGCTGCGGTAGACGCGCCCGGGGGAGATGATGCGGATCGGCGGGGTCTTGCCCGCCATGGCGCGGATCTGCACCGGCGACGTCTGCGTCCGAAGCAGGACGTCGTCGGAGAAGTAGAACGTATCCGTTTCGTCCCGCGACGGGTGGTCGGCGGGAGCGTTGAGGGCGTCGAAGTTGTTGTAGGCGCTTTCGACCTCCGGACCTTCGGCGATGGAGAAGCCCATGCCGGTGAAGATTTCCGCCATGCGGTTGCGGGTGCGGGTGATCGGGTGGAGGTGACCGACCGGCTTTTCCGGCGCCGGGAGGGTCACGTCGATCGTCTCGGCGCGAAGCCTGCGTTCCAAACCCTGCGCACGAAGCTGTTCAAACCGCTCTTTCAGCGCTTCCTCCAGCTGGGTGCGCACGGTGTTGACCAGCGCGCCGACCGTCGGGCGCTCCGTCGGCGGCAGACTGCCCATGCCGCGCAGCAGGGCGGTCAGTTCCCCTTTCTTGCCGAGGAAGCGGACGCGGGACTCCTCGAGCGACTGTTCGTCGGCGGCTTCCCGGATCGCCTCCACCGCCGCCGAACGGATCCTTTCCAATTGCTCTTTCATAGGTGCTGTATATCCTTTCGTTATTCGAGATAATCTTTGAGTTTCTTGCTCCGGCTCGGGTGACGCAGCTTGCGCAGCGCCTTGGCTTCGATCTGGCGGATGCGCTCCCGGGTGATGTCGAACACCTTGCCGACCTCCTCCAGCGTCCGCGGACGACCGTCCTCCAGCCCGAACCGCAGTTTCAGCACGCTCTCCTCACGGGGGGTCAGCGTGTGTAGCACTTCCAGCAGGTGCTCGCGCAGCATCGTCGAAGTCGCCGCTTCGGCGGGCGCCATGGTGTTGTCGTCCGCGATGAAATCGCCGAGGTGGCTGTCCTCCTCCTCGCCGATCGGCATTTCCAGCGAAACCGGCTCCTGCGCGATCTTCAGGATCTCGCGGACCTTCTCGATCGGCATGGAAAGCTCCTGCGCGATCTCCTCGTCGGTCGCTTCCCTGCCGTTCTCCTGCAGAAGCTGGCGCGAGACGCGCAGGACGCGGTTGATAGTCTCGACCATATGCACCGGGATCCGAATGGTCCGCGCCTGGTCGGCGATGGCGAGGGCCTGCTCGGCG
>CANQVQ010000111.1 GCA_947627335.1 uncultured Clostridia bacterium
TCGGAATAGGTCACTTCGCCGCATTCGCAGGTGTTGACCGTGTAGCCGATGCCGTCGCAGGTCGGCGGAATGACGGTCTGACGGAAATCGTGCGTGTGCAGCGTGCAGCCGGACAGCGGTCCGAGCAGCAGGGCGCAAAGCGCCCCGCAGACGACACGGGTCATGCGGTTGTGCATGGGGACGTCACCTCCGGTTTTTCGGTTGCTTCTTGCGGCGGAAATAGCGCACGAGGATCGCGACGGTCCCCGCCGCCGCGAGCAGGGTCACGAAGAACAGGACGCTCTGCGTGCGCTTCGCGGACTTTTCCGCCTCCGAGGCGGAACGCGCCTGCGCGAGCGCTTCGCTGAATGTCGCGTCCGCTTCCGGGTCGTCCGCGACCGGGCAAAACCGCATCCCGTCGATCAGCAGGTCCTCCCCGTCGGTCGCGAATCTGTGCGCGTCCGTCTGCTCGCCGGTCCGTAGGTACAGCGTATCGCCCTTCACGCCGTAGCGGATGATCAGGATCTCCCCGGCGATGTACAGCGTCCCGTTGCCGTCCGGGCGGAAGCCGTAGGCGACGCGCAGGTCGTCGTTCGACCAGGTCCCGTCAAGGTAGGTTTCCCCCTCGACGAGCGGGCCGGGCGAACCGCAAGCCGTCAGCAGCAGCGGGAGCAGCAGGAATAAAGAAACAAATCGAACGGTTTTTCGTTTCATAACTGTTTTCGCAGGGCGGATTCCGGCGCATCCGGGAACAGCCGACGCAATTGGGCGAGCATGGTATCCAGCGCTTCCTCGCGGGACAGACCGTACTTCGAGCGCACATGGTCCGCGCCGAACCGGGATTCGGCGGTGCAGTAGCGCGAAACCGCCCACCCGTACGCTTCGCCCGAACGGTTGAGCCGACGCTCGAACCCGCTGATGACGACGAACGTCTGCATCATCAGCGACGTGATCGCCCCGGGGAACCCTTTTTCGCCGTGCCGCCCGAATCCGGCGACCTCCCGCAGGCGGTAGGACGGCAGTCCCGCCGGTTCCGCCGTCAGCGCGTCCATCAGCAGTTTGCTCTTGCGGTTCGCAAGCCCGAGTTCGTAGAGCGTGTCGAAATCGTAGCCGTCGCGACGGTAAGCGGCGAAGCAGGGGAACCATTCGCGGGACACGAATCCGGCTTTTCCGTTGAAAAACTTGCCGTAGACCACCCGACCGCTCTCCGACGCTTCCACCCGCCACCGCCACGGGTCCTCCTCGCCGTCCGACCACCACGCCGACGACGCGGTCAGCTCCTCGAGCGAAAACCGGTCGACGTGGCTCCGAAACAGGGGCAAAAACCCCACGGTATCGACGTATTCATACAGTTCCTCGATGGTTTTGATGCGTTTCGGGTCGTGGTCGCCGAGACCTTCCATGACCCATTCGCCGTCGCGTTCGTACATCAGCGGATCTCCTTGATGTCATACGGTGTATTCTGGTAGACGAAGTAGTTGAGCCAGTTGGAGTAGAGCAGGTGCGCGTGGGCGCGCCAGGTGTTGACCGGGGTCTGCGTCGGGTCGTCCTGCGGGAAGTAGTGGGCGGGGACCGGGACGTCCTCGCCTTTGGCGACGTCCCGTTCGTATTCCTTGCGGAGCGTGTCGAAATCGTATTCCGGATGCCCGGTCACATAGCATTCCCGCCCGTCGGTCGAGGCGAGCAGGAACACCCCCGCCTCCTCCGAGTCCGCTAACAGCAGCAGGTCGCCGCAGGCTTTGACGTCCTCCCGCCGGACGTAGGAATAGCGGGAATGCGGGGCGTTGAACCGGGTGTTGAACCCCCGCACGAGCGGATGCGACGGCAGGCGGGTCGTATGGCGGTAGACGCCGGACAGCTTGCGCGTGAGCGGATACTTTTCGATGCCGTGGTTGTAGTACAGCCCCGCGTACGCCCCCCAGCAGACGTACATGGTCGAATAGACGTGCGTCTTCGCCCACGCCATGATCCCCTCGAGTTCCTTCCAGTAGTCCACCTGCTCGAACGGCAGGTATTCGACCGGTGCGCCGGTGATGATCATGCCGTCAAACTTTTCGTCGCGAATGGCGGACGGGGTGGTGTAGAAGGAGGCGAGGTGCTCCTCGGGGGTGTTGCGGGAGCAGTGGCTCTCCGGCGTCAGCAGGCAGACGTCCACCTGCAGAGGGGTATTCGACAGCAGGCGGAGCAATTGCGTCTCCGTGACGATCTTGGTCGGCATGAGGTTGAGGATGGCGATGCGGAGCGGGCGAATGTCCTGCGTAGACGCACGACGCTCGTCCATGACGAAGATGTTTTCCCGCGTGAGCGTTTCCGTCGCGGGGAGCGAATAGGGGATCCGAATGGGCATTCCGCACACCTCGTTTTTCGTGAAAGTTTCGGGTTTTGCCGTCGCGGGCAGACCCATACAAATACAGTATAGCATGAAGAAAGCGTTTTTTCAAGACTTTTTTCGCAAAACCCTATGGAAATCCGGTCTTTCTTGTGGTATACTATGTATCAATAGGAAACGAGAACCGATTCGGGAGGCGCACGAATGGGAACCAGGATCTATTCCCTGCGGACGCAGGAGGAACGGGACGAACGGCTGCGGGACGCCCTGCGGGACGCTTCGCGGACGCTGCGGGACGGCGGACTGGTCGTCTTTCCGACCGAGACGGTCTACGGCATTGGCTGCAGCGCATCCGACCCGGACGCGGTCAAACGGCTGTACGCCGCCAAGCGCCGACCGGCGGAAAAACCGCTGCTGCTCCATCTGCACGACCTTGCGCAGGCGGAACGGCTGGCATTCCTCGACGGGCGGACGAAGCTGCTGCTTTCGCTGTTCACGCCGGGTCCGCTGTCCGTCGTCCTGCCGAAGAGGGAGGCGGTGCCGGACGTCGTGACCGCGGGCGGACCGACCGTCGGACTGCGCTTCCCGAGCCATCCGCTGTTCCTCGCGCTTTCGCGGGAGGCGGGCGTGCCGATCGCGGCGACCAGCGCGAATTTCTCCGGCGGGACGTCCGCCAAGGACGGGCTTTCCGCCGCCGAAGCGCTGGACGGGGTGTGCGACGTGCTGCTGGACGGGGGCGTGTGCGATTTTTCGCTGGAGTCCACGGTGGTTTCGCTTGTCGGCACGCCGAAGCTGCTGCGGCAGGGGGCGATCCCGTGGGAAGCTGTGCGCGACGCGCTTGAAAAGCGGGGAATGCCCCGCCTGATCGGGTTGACCGGGCGGAGCGGGGCGGGGAAGTCCACCGCCGGGCGCTTTGCGCGGGAGATGGGGCTGACGGTGCTGGACTGCGACGAAGTCTACCGGGAACTCACGTCGTCGCCGTCGGATTGCCTCGCCGCCGTCGGCGAAGCGTTCGGGGAACGGGCGGTCGCGGGCGGTCGGCTGGATCGGGCGTTCGTGCGGGAGAAGGTCTTTTCCGACGCGGACGCGATGCGGACGCTCAACCGCCTGACGGCGCGGTACATGACGCGGGAACTGTTCCGGCGCCTGCGGGACTGCGGCGAAAAGGCGGTGCTGCTGGACGCGCCGACGCTGTTTGAAACCGGGCTGGACGAAGTGTGCGACCGCATACTCGCCGTGGACGCGCCGGAGAAGGTCTGCGTCGAACGCATCTGCGCACGGGACGGCATTTCCCCGGACGAGGCGCGGAAGCGGCTTTCCCAGCAGTTCGGGCGGGAATTCTTCCGGGAACGCTGTGAACCGCTCGACGGCGGCGGGACGCTCGACCGCCTGCGGGAGCAGGTGCGGAACGCGTTACAAGGCGAACTTTGAACCGAAAGGGGGAGTAAAATGGACGACGGACAGGCGAAAAGAACGCAAAAGACGGCAAGAAAACGCTCGAAAGCCCTGCCGATCTTGCTGATCCTGCTCGCGCTGGGGGCGCTGTGCGGGGTCCTGCTGCGCGGACCGCTCCTGCGGAGACGCTATCCGCTGCCGGCGGAATACCGCCCGTACGTCGCGTCGGCCGCCGCCGAGTTCGGACTGCCGGAGGACCTGCTGTGCGGGGTCATCTGGTGCGAGAGCCGGTTCCAAGCGGACGCGGAATCCTCCGCCGGGGCGTGCGGACTGATGCAGATGACGCGGGAGACGTTCGGCGAAGTGCTCTGGCGGCTGGACCTGCCGACGGACGCGGACATTTTCGATCCCGCGCTGAATATCCGATGCGGGGCGTTCTACCTGAATCGGCTGTGCGGACTGTACGGCGGCGCACTGGACACGGCGCTCGCCGCCTACAACGCGGGCATGGGCAACGTCAACCGTTGGCTGGGCGACTCGCGCTACAGCGACGACGGAAAGACCCTGCGGGAGATCCCGTTCGCGGAAACCTCCGCATACCTGCAGCGGGTGCGGGCGGCACGGGAGACCTACCGCGACCTGTACCCGGAGGAATTTCCCGCCGAAAATTCGTAAAAAATACGGTCAGAATAGGAAAGGATCATAACAAACATGATGGAAAAAGAACAGGCAAAGCAATTGCTCCACACCCCGACGAAGTCCCACAACGTCGCGGACGAAGCGGAGATCGAGGCGTTCTGCGCCGCCTACCGCGGCTTCCTCGACGGGGCGAAAACCGAACGGGACGCGGTCAAAGCCGCCGTCGCGCTCGCCGAACAGGCGGGCTTTCGCCCGTACCGACCGGGGCAGACGCCCGAACCGGGCGCGAAGGTCTACCGCGTCAACCGCGAAAAGAGCCTTCTGCTCGCCGTCGTCGGGCAGAAGCCGCTCGAGGAGGGCTTCCGCATCATGGCGTCGCACATCGATTCCCCGCGGCTGGACCTCAAGCCGATGCCGCTCTACGAGTCCGGCGGACTGGGGTACTTCAAGACCCACTACTACGGCGGGATCAAGAAGTACCAGTGGACGGCGCTCCCGCTCGCCCTGCACGGGGTGGTCTGCCTGCGGGACGGGCGGACGGTGGAGGTCTGCGTCGGCGAGGACGAGGACGACCCGGTGCTGTACGTCACGGACCTGATGCCCCACATCGCGAAGGATCAGGTTTCCAAGAAGGGTTCGGAGGTCGTCGGCGGGGAGACGCTCAACCTCGTCTGCGGCTCCCTGCCGTTCGACGAGGAGGACGGGGTCAAACTGCGGGTGCTGGCGATTCTGCACGAGAAATACGGCATTTCCGAGCGGGATTTCGCGACGGCGGAGCTGTGCGCCGTGCCTGCGCAGAAGTCGCGTGTCGTCGGGTTTGACGGCAGTATGCTCGCCGGATACGGGCAGGACGACAAGGTCTGCGCCTATCCGTCCCTGCGTGCGCTCGCGGAGGTCGGGACGCCGTCGCATACCTGCGTCGTGTTC
>CANQVQ010000112.1 GCA_947627335.1 uncultured Clostridia bacterium
CTGCATTTCCGCAGGGACAGCACGGAATTCGTCAACGTCGCCGAACTGGGCGCGGTCTACCTCGGCGTGGTCCCCCCGGACCTGACGCTTCGCGGATTTCTCCCCTCCGGCACGCACGACGTGTACGGTCTGTTCGGGTACCGCTATCTTTACAACTATCTGATCCCCCTCTACCGGAACGGCGTATTCCTGCTGCCCGCCAACGGGGAGATAGACCGCATTCTGCAGTCCTTTTGCGGCTGCCCGCTTTCGGACGCGTAAAACACGAAAAAACCGGGGACGCTTCCTTTTGCGGGAAAGCGTTCCCCGGTGGACCGATCCGTTATTTCCTCACGCCCCAGACGCACAGGGGCGTTTTTTCTTTCGGGAGCGTCAGCAGATCCGCACGGAGCATCTCCTCCAGCAGGAACGCGGAAACGTCCAAGCGGTGGTGGATCTTCGCGATGTCCCCGCATTGGTCCTTGACCGACGGCGGGACGTA
The DNA here is from genome assembly GCA_947627335.1 of uncultured Clostridia bacterium. Taxonomy (GTDB): domain Bacteria; phylum Bacillota; class Clostridia; order Oscillospirales; family CAG-382; genus Coliplasma. The sequence continues at coordinate 482 of CANQVQ010000112.1, forward strand.
CTTGACGAGCAGTTTCTCCCCTTCGTCCGAAACTTCGACCATGCAGTCGGCGACCTTCCGCGAAAGCGGCGCGAACAGTTCGCACACCTTGCCGTAGACCTCGCTCGAAAACGTCGGGAAGTTCGGCGAAAGCATCCCGTCCCTGCAAAAGACGAACCCGTTTTCGATCAGCCACGGCACGGTCGGGTTATTTCGGTCGACGGGCGCGTGCAGGATCGCGTCGCACATCGCCTCCCTCCGATTGGCAAAGTCGGAGTGGTCGTAGATCTGGCATTTCTCGATCGCACGGTAGTTTTCCGCCGAAAACCACGCCGTTCCCGCACGGTTCTCATTGTGCATTGTCACGCCGTTGAAATGGCGGTTTACATAATCATTGTCATGTCCGAACACCCACCCGTGTCCGCCGAGCGGGAGCGGCTTCGCCGGTCCTTTCGGGGAAAGCTCGTCCGTTTGGCAGTACCCATTCACCAGGATCAGGTTCAGCAGCCCGAACAGCAGGCGGTTGTCGTCAAAATCGTTCCCTTCAAACGGCAGGGCGCGGACGGACGGCAGCAGCGCTTTCGCCTCCGCAAACAGTTCCTGCGCAAGCGTTTGGAACCGCCCGGAAAGGCTCTGCGCGAACGCCTTATCATACGCGTCGGTCAGAATGACGAGATTGGTCCGGTAGCGTTCCCCGTCCTTTTTCAGCACCCCCGCCGCCTCAAGGATCTCCAGTTCGTCCTCCAGATACGGCATGGATACCCCCAGTTCCACGGAAAGATCCTCCGCGTACATCGGCGATTCGTACGCCGCCAGCAGAATGGAACCGGGCAATTTTCTGCGGCACAGATCGTCGTATTTGTTCCAATCCCCCCAAAAATTCATGCGGAACGTTCCGGGGTTATAACTTTTTTCTCCGAGTTTTCTTGTCATGGAAAAGCCCTCCTTCAGTTGCTTTCTGATTTGGGAAAGGTGATACTTCACCATTTCCACGCTCAAACCTTGCGACACGGCGATCTGCGAACAGGAGTTCCCGTCGAAATAGTACGCGACGCAGATCTCCCGACGGATCCTTGTCAGCAGCGACAGTTCCCGCCGCAGCAGATAGATCTCCTCGCTTTCCGTCTCTTTGGCGACGTACTCCTCCTCCGGGGAAGGGCAATACGTCCCGACGTCCCGTTCCGTCAGCTCCACCGTGCGCTCCGAAAGCTCCGAACGGCGAAGGAATCGGCGAAAGGTATGTTCGGCGATCTTCCAGACGAACCCCCAGAACGCCTGCTCGTCCCGCAGTCGTTCGGCGGAGGAGATCACTTCGCAGAGGATCTCCGACGCAAGATCCTCCGCCCGGCTCTTGTCGTACAGCCGGGAGAACGCATACCCGTAAATCGCGTCGAGATTCCCGGAAAGGCGTTCCGCCGCTTCCTTGCCTGTCATACCGTTTCCTCCCATCGTTCGGTGCTTTCGTTTGAATGGTGTCAAAATCGGTCGGGCGGTTAAGAAAAACCGAAAAATTTTCCTTTTTTATTATAGCAAATTCCCTCCGCAAATGCAAGCGCATAAAAAAGGGGTTGCAATTTCGTTCGGTTTGTGGTAAAGTAAAGGAAAGAAATGCAGGGGGGAAGGATATGCAGACGGTATGGCTGGACGAAAGCGTCCTGCGGCTGCTGAAACCGCGTCCGGCGGACTCCCACAAGGGGACGTTCGGCACGCTCAGCGCCCTCGTCGGTTCGCCGCAGATGCCGGGCGCCGCTTATCTCGCCGCCTGCGGTGCGCTGCGGAGCGGGGTCGGGCTGCTGCGGCTTTCCGTCCCGCCGGAGGTCGCCCGCGTCTTGCAGGTTCGACTTGCCGAACCCGTCTGGGCGGACGTCTCTTCCCTGCCGGACCCGCAGGCGACCGCGTTCCTTTGCGGCTGCGGGCTGGGGCGGACGCAGGACGGACTGCTCGACCGGCTCCTGCCGCAGATCTCCGTCCCCGCCGTATACGACGCGGACTGCATAAATTATTTTTCCCTGCATAAGGATAGGTTGAACCGACTGACCGGGCGACCGGTCCTGACCCCGCACCCTGCCGAGTTTTCCCGCCTGACCGGGCTTCCCGTCGCGGAAATTCAGGCGAACCGCGCCGAAACCGCTTTTGCGTTCGCAAAGGAGCACGACTGCGTGCTAGTCCTGAAAGGACGGCACACGGTCGTCGCCTCCCCGGACGGAGAGGTCCGCGTCAATCCCACCGGCTGCGACGCGCTCGCGAAGGGCGGGAGCGGCGACGTGCTCGCCGGGGTGATCGCCTCCCTGCTCGCGCAAGGGCACGACCCGTTTGCGGCGGCTTGCGTCGGCGTGTACGCCCACGGGCTTGCCGGCGAACGCCTTGCGGAACGCTTCGGCGCACACGGCGCACTGCCGAGCGACCTGCCGGAGGAGATCGGGCGCATCCTCGGGTAGTCGGTATCCCGCAACCGAAGGAAGTGCCGATTTGTCCTCCCGTCAACGTCTTTTTCTGCCCCTGCTCCTGCTTTTTGCCCTGCTCTGTCCCCTGCTTTCCGGCTGTTCGCCGCAGGGGACAGCCGACCCGCTTTCCGTCCTGCGGAATGCGGCGTACTTCAGCGTTTCCGATGAAGATCTGCTGTATACGATGGAATGGACCGAGGACGGGGCGATCTACCGCTTTTCCTCGCCGGAACTGCTCGAACCGCTGACGGTCCGGGCGACGGACGGGACGCTCCGTGCGACCTATCGCGATTTGCAGACCGATCTGCCCCGTTCGTTCTGCGAAGGCGTGCTTCCGCTGTACAGGGCGGTAAAGCTCTTCCGCGATACCGAGCCGGAACGCGGCTCTTTCGACGCGACCGGCGAAAAACCGTTCCTTCGCGCCACGCGGGACGGCGAAACCTTCACGCTCTCCTACGATCCCGCAAGCGGAGAGCCCACACGGCTGGAATGGACCGGACCGGACGGAAAAACCGACGGCTTCGACCTGCTCTCCTGCTCCCCCGCATCCTGAACGACAAAGAAAGGTACCCAAAACATCATGACGACCCAAAGAGTCCGCGTACAGATCGCTTCCGAAAATATTCTGCACAACTACCGCCATATCCGCTCCCTCGTGCCGCAGACCTGCAGAGTCATCGCCGTCGTCAAGGCCGACGCCTACGGTCACGGGGCGCCGCAGATCTGCCAAACGCTGTCCGCGGCGGGATGCGACTATTTCGCCGTCGCCTGCTTGGAGGAGGCGGTCGGTCTGCGGGAGAACGGCGTGCGGGGGAATATCCTGATCCTTGGCAACACCGACCCGTCCTTTGCCTCCCGCCTGCGGGAACTCGACCTGCTGCAAACCGTCGATACGCTGTCCTACGCCGCGTCGCTCGCGGACAACGGCGGGTGCCGCGTCCATATCAAGGTCGACACCGGAATGTCCCGGCTCGGCTTCTACTGCCACGGCGAAGCGGACGTCCCGGACGCCGCCGGACAGATCGCCCGCATCGTTTCCCTGCCGGAACTGCGGGTCGAAGGCATTTTTACCCATTTTGCCGACAGCGACGGGACGGACGAGGCGTTCACCCTGCGGCAATTCGCCGCCTTCCGCGCCCTGCTCGACGAACTGGAGGCGCGGAAAGTCCCGGTCGGTCTGCGGCACTGCTGCAACAGCGCCGCCATTCTGCGTTTCCCGCAGATGCACCTCGACATGGTGCGTGCCGGACTGATCCTTTACGGGCTGATGCCGTCCGACGCAGTCCGCGACCCCGCTTTCCGCCCGGCGATGAAGCTCATTGCACGCGTTTCCGCCGTCAACGCCATCCGCGAGGGGGATTTCGTGTCCTACGGCTGCACCTACCGCGCCCCGCGGGATATGCGCGTCGCGACGCTCTCCATCGGCTACGCGGACGGGCTGTCACGCGTGCTGTCCGGCAATCTTTCGGTCACGATCAACGGACATTCCGTCCCGCTGATCGGGCGCATCTGCATGGACCTGTGCATGGCGGACCTCGGCGACACGCCCTGCCGTGCGGGGGACGAGGCGGTCATTTTCGATTCGCCGGAGAAGATCGACGAGATCGCCCGAAAACTGGGTACGATCAATTACGAGGTCATCTGCCTGCTCAAGAAACGCGTCGCGTTGGAATATATTTGAAAAAGGCTATAAAAATTCCCCGGAGCGGTTCACGGCGCCCCGGGGTTTTTGCTGTATAAACGGGAAGTTCGCAGGCATTGCGGAAAACGCTCCGACGGTCCGGCGCTTTGACCGGGTTCGCCGTCGGTCACGGTCCTTCAAACCGCATACGGTCCAATTCGCTGTTGAATTCCTTGACGACCTCGAGGATCACCGTATCCCCGTTGGAAGTGATTTTGTAGTCCTTCAATACAGGGAATTTTTCCCCCTTGAATTTCAGGACCATCTCCTCAGCCTCCTGTTTAGACGCCAATTCAAAGACTTCGGTGGTTTTCAGCAGTTTTGCCATCATTCCTTTCCAAGCCCAGTAAATAGTCTGCGGTCACTCCGAAATAGAGAGCGAGCTGCGGGAGCATGGACAGGTCCGGGGCGTTCACGCCGTTTTCCCAGCGGGAAACGGTTTGGACGGATACCCGTAGCGCTTCCGAGAATTCCTCCTGCGTAAGCCCCCGTTTCTGCCGTAACTCCTTAATCGTTCTTCCGATATTCATGAATGACCTTGTATGATATAGTTACCCCCATATCATACCCTTTCATAAGATTTACGCTCGCTTCGGAATGGAGCACGGAAAA
>CANQVQ010000113.1 GCA_947627335.1 uncultured Clostridia bacterium
GCGATCGAAAACAGCACCGCGATCGTGATCACGCCCATGCCGCCGATCTGGATCAGCAGCAGGATCACCGCCTGCCCGAATCCCGACCAGTAAGTCGCCGTGTCCTGCACGACCAACCCCGTCACGCAGCAGGCGGAAACGGCGGTGAAAAGCGATTCCCGGAACGGAGTGCCCACCCGTTCGCGCGAGGAGATCGGGAGCATCAGCAGGAGCGCACCGAGCAGAATGACCGCCGCAAAGCCGAGGATGATGATCTGAAAGGACGTCAGCCGCCGCTTCCGCAGTTTCGCCATACCCGTTTTCCCTCCGTTTCATTTTTTGACAGTATAGCAGACTGCGGGGGATTTGTCAAGGTTTTCGGGTTGGGTTGGTTTGGGGGGCAAACACGATCACTGCGTCCTGTCCGTTTGCGGGACGGAATTTGCATTTTGACGCTTCTTTTTCAAAAAAAACGGTTGAGAAATCCCCGGGATTGTGCTACAATAAAAGAAAAAAGCGAAAGGAGCAAGCGAGATGAAAGACGTACTGACCGCCCTGCGCGAGCGGTGCTCGACGAGGGGCTACACGGCGGAAAAGCTGACCGAAACGGAGGTGCAGACCCTGCTTGCGGCGGGACTGCACGCCCCGACGGCGATCAACCGCCGGGAGATCCATTTCACGGTCCTGCCCGGCGACCACCCGCTCGTCGCGGAGATCGAAGCGGAAAAGAACCGCCTGCGGGGGCTTTCCGACCTGCCGCACAACTTCTGCTACGAGGCGCCGACGGTGTTCCTGCTGAGCGCCGAGCAGGAGTTCGGCTGGCGCGAGGTGGACGCGGGCATCGCCGCGCAGAGCATTGCGCTCGCGGCGGAGGCGATGGGGCTGGGCAGCCTGATCATCGGCTGTATCGCCGACGCCCTGCACGGGGAGAAGCGGGCATACTTTGAGAAGGCGCTGGGCTTCCCGGAGACCCATTCGTTCGTCATCGCCGTCGCCGTCGGGCATCGGGCGGTCGGCAAGGAGCCGCACACGTTCGACGTGTCCGAACAGACGACGAGGCTCTGAAAAGGACGCCGGGGCGGAGGTTTTGCAGGACCTTCGCCCCGGTTTTCGCTCTTTTTTGAAATTTTTTTCGAGTTTTCCCCAACCTTTTCCATGTTCCATTTGTCTGTAAGACAGCGCTGAAAAAACCGGAAATTTTCGGAAACCCTCAAACGGAAAGGAATGAGATGCTTGCAGTATGCCGACCTGAACGACGAAACACTGGTGCTGCTGACCCTCGCGGGGGAGCAGGACGCCTACGGGACGCTGGTCGCCCGGTACGAGCGGGCGGTCGTCGCGTCCGCGCTGTCCGTTACGCGGAACTATCACCTCGCGGAGGACGCCGCGCAGGACGCGTTCGTCACCGCGTGGATGAAGCTGGATCTGCTTCGCGAACCGCAGAAATTTGCCCCCTGGGTCAGTAAGATCGCCAAGAATTGCGCACGGAACCTTGTCCAACGCTTCCGCAGCTACCTGCCGCTGGAGGACGTGGAGAACCTGCCGCTCGACGGCGCGTGGAGCGGGGACCCGGAAAGCCTGTATGTGTCCGCCGAGGAGCGCAAACAGCTTCGCGACAGCATCGACGGCCTGCCCGAACGGGTCCGGCAGGCGATCCGGCTCTACTACTTCGAGGACCTGTCGGTCGCGGAGATCGCGGAGCGAATGCGGCTTTCGGTCGGGACGGTCAAATGGCAGCTGCATGACGGTCGAAAACGCATCAGAAAGGAGCTTTGCGCGATGAACGAGGAATGGAACGACACCCTGCTTCGCAGGGTCATGAAAAAGGTGGAGGAACTCAAGCTCTGGCAGACGCGGAACAGCAAGAACGGCTTTGCGGAGGTCTACAAGGACGTGCTGGAGGAGACGGAGGACCTGCCGGAGTCCGCGGACAAGTACCGTATGCTGGCGGACGTGCTGCTGCGGGGCTGGTGGTGGATCCCCGGGCGGAAGAACGACGAACTGTTCGCCCGCATCCGGGACGCGGCGGAACGCGGGAAGAACGACGAGGTCATGGCGTTCGTCGTCTCTTCCGAGGACGCGAAGGTGCCGGAGCAGAAGCGGGAGCAGTTCGTGCGGGAGCAGCAGATCCCCCGCTTGGAAAGGGACGGTTTCCGCAAGGCGGCGGCGCAGGAATGGCGCTGGTTGGCGCGGGCGGCGGCGGAACGGGGGGATTTCGCGGCGGCAAAGGATGGGTTCGGCAGGGCGAAGGCGCTGTTGGAACCGTCCGACGTGCGGTATGCGTCCGTCTGCGCCGAATCGGAACTGCCGGAGGTCGACAAGGGCAAATCGGCGTATACATACCGCTACGGCGCACAGGGCGTCGTCCTGCGGAAAGTCGGCGGGGAGGTTCGGTTCTGGGAAGCGGACGACTTTGCACGGGGTTGGGGCTGGAGGTGGTCCTTTGCCCATCAGCTTTTGCGGAACGCCTCCCGCTGTGACGGCGCTTTCACGCCGGACGGAATGCGGGTCGGGGAGACGCGCACCGGCTCGGACGGCACGACGCTCACCTTCGTGTCGGACGACGCGACCGCCGAAACGCCCTGCGGGAAGTTCGACGGGTGTTCGCTTTGGGTGACGGAATACCATGGGGCGGTCGTCCGGAATTACTACCGTTCCGGCGTGGGGCTGGTCCGGCAGGAGCTGTGGGCGCTGGGGGTCACGGAAACGGTCGCTTTGCGGGCGTATCACGTCTGCGGCGGGGAAGGACCGCTCCCCTGCGCGGTCGGCAACCGCTGGACCTACGAGGCGGTCGGCGCGACCGACGGGCGGACCGAGTGGGGTACCTACGAGGTGCTGTACGCCGACGGCGAACGGACGGTGCTGAAGTTCCGCGGGGACGCCGAACGGGCGGTCATCGGCACGTCGACCTGCCGCGGTGCGCTCGAATACATTCGGCAGAACTACTGCGACCACGAAAACACCCTGTTCGACGTCACGGAACAGATCGCCCTTGCGGAAAAGCTGGCGAAAACGCCGCTGGAAAAGGCGCACGCGCAAACGGCGTGCGCGGTCGCCCGCCGCATCTGGGAGACTGACCCGGAAAGCCACCCGGACTGCAAAACGGTGGGGCTTTGGGACTTTTTCGTCCCCACGCTCGCGGAAAACCGGGACGGGAAGGTCCTGCTTTGGCACGAGGAGTATTCCGCTCGCTGGAGTTTTGAATGGAAACATTATACGCCGGGGTGCGAACCGATTCTGCACAACGGATTGTACGGGATCCTCTCGGACGCAACGAACGGAGAACTGTGGTCGGACGAATGGACGGCGGAGCGGACGGTGGAAGCCGAGCGGTACCGGGGGCTCACGCAGACGACAAAATTGCGGTGCGAGGAAATCGGGGCCGTCGAAACCGGGGCGGGGACCTTTGCAAACTGCCGGAAACTGACGCTGGAGGTGCGCGGTTTGGAGCATTCCGGCTGGGATTACCGCGGCGGGCGGAAGGAATACGTTTTTGCGCCCGGCGTCGGGATCGTCAAAGCAGTCCACGACTACTACGGCGGATTGCGGCAGGTAGTCTACGAGCTGACCGAATGGACGGGCGGCGGAGAGGGGTACTTCCCGCTCGCCGACGGCATGACGCGCCGGTACGACGCGGTCGGGCTGACCGACGGGTACGAGGCGTATGTGATCTACCGTTTTGTCGAGGGCGAGAAGGGAAAGTTCGTGCTGTTCGCCGACCAGTGCGGGGTGCGGCACAAAGGGTTCCCGGTCACGCTTTACGGGACGATCCAGTCGGAGGCGGCGGAAGATACGCTTTTGTACGGGGAAAACCGCGAGGCGGGATTCCGGCAGCAGGACCTCAACAACCTGCGGATGCTGCTGTATTTCCTGCAAAAGGGGAGAGGGTATTGGGGATTCCCGGAACGGGCTGTCCGCTACAACCGCACCCGCATCCGCCTGCTGCTTTCGCTCGGAACGGACGGGGAAGTCCCCCGCGCATGGCTGGGCGTGCTGACGTGGCTTTGGCTACGGGAAGGGAGCGCCCTGCTCGGTCTCGGACGGAAGGAGGAAGGGTACGCTTCGCTGGAGCGTGCGCTGGACGCCTGCGGGAGGTGGGCGGAGATCCCGGACGGGGAGCCGCTGGAAACGGACGACGGGACGGCGTTCGGCGGGATCCGCCTGTGCAAGGACACGGGAAAACTGCTCTTGCCGGACGGGACCTACGAGCCGACGCTGTACGAACTGCCGGATCGGACCGACCGCGGCACGGTCTATACCGCGTTGACCAGACCCTCCGGCTGGGAGTGGTTCGACGGTGCGCGGGACGACGAGCGCTTCCGCGAACTGGTCGAACGTGCGAAAAAACTCATGGAAGGGTAAACCTTTTTAGGGGGCAAACGCGGTTTTCCCGCAGCGGCACCTCCTTCGGATATTCCATATAAGTAAAGAAGGCTCCGACGCGAGCCTTCTTTTTCATGCTTTCGCTCCGGTCCGTGCAAGAAAATTGTTTTATTCCCCAAACCGAAAAGTTTTTGAGGATTTTTAAGGGACTTTTTTTCAAAAAGTCCCTTAAATGGGGTTTGGGGCGACGCCCCAATGACCTTTTCCGCCGCTTTCAGGGGGTATATTCGCGGTTGAGCGGGGCGACCGTGCAGGCGTATTCCCGCCCGTCGACGGAAAAGCGGATCGCGATCTTCCCGTCCGGCGCGGACGAAAAGGTCAGGTCCTCGACGGTCAGCCCGCCGAGGGAGGCGGTGTAGGATTCCAGCAAGCGGACGGTCTCGTCCGGGTCGGCGGCGAACCGCAGTTCGGTTTTGAGGTACTGCTCCGTCGTCTCCGCCAGCGCGTCCGCCGTTGCCTTTTCGCCGATGACGCGGAAGGCGTGCAGGGCGGACAGGATCCCGAACAGGCAGACCAGCAGGACCAGCCCCGCCGACGCGAGCGCGGACAGCAGTTCCGCCAGCGCGAACCCGCCCGCTTCGTCACGGCGGCGCACAGGCGTATTCCTCTCCGTCGAACCACACGTCCAGGTCGGCTTCATAGGACATCTCGCTCAGCACAAATTCCAATCGCACGGTCCCGCGCTCCGGCGGGAGGCTTTCCTCCGGCTTCGGCGCGCCCCAGACGGAGAGGGCGGCGGTCAGCAGGACCAGCGCAAGCGCCGCGACCAGCAATGCCGCCAGCACCTCCGCGAAGGTTTCTCCCCGTTCGGAGC
>CANQVQ010000114.1 GCA_947627335.1 uncultured Clostridia bacterium
GCGTCGGTCCCGCCGGGACCGGGAAGACCTTCCTCGCCGTCGCCATGGCGGTCACGGCGCTCAAGCAGAAGCAGGTCTCCCGCATCGTCCTGACCCGTCCCGCCGTGGAAGCGGGGGAAAAGCTCGGCTTCCTGCCGGGCGACCTGCAAAGCAAGATCGACCCGTACCTGCGTCCGCTGTACGACGCGCTCGGCGAGCTGCTCGGCAGCGAAGGGGCGGCACGGTCGGCGGAGAAAGGCATTCTGGAGATCTGTCCGCTCGCGTATATGCGCGGACGGACGCTCGACGACGCGTTCATCATCCTCGACGAAGCGCAGAACACGACCCCGGAGCAGATGAAGATGTTCCTGACCCGCCTCGGCAACAACAGCAAGGCGGTCGTCACCGGCGACGTGACGCAGATCGACCTGCCGCACCCGTCCCACAGCGGACTCGTCGAAGCCATCGACGTGCTGAAGGGCATCAAGGACATCGAGATCTTCCGCTTTACGCGCAAGGACATCGTCCGCCACCCGCTCGTGCAGAAGATCATCGAAGCCTACGAATCCCACACGGGAAAGGATCGGGAAGGCGCAAGGAGGTCCCGCGTATGATCAAATTCTACGTCGAGCAGGACCCCGCGTACCCGGTGCCGAAAACCGTCCTGACGCTCATGAAGCGCGTCATCCGCACCTGCGTGCGGGATCGTTATCCGTCGCACCGCTTTGAGATCGAACTGACCGTCTGCGGCGACGCGGAGATCCGTGCGCTCAACCGGGAATACCGGGGCGTCGACCGTGCGACCGACGTGCTTTCCTTCCCGATGCTGGAGTTCTCCATGCCGCAGGTGTGGGTGTCGCTCGGGAACATCGTCATCTCCGCCGAGACCGCCCGTCGGCAGGCGGAGGAATACGGGCATTCGCTCAAGCGGGAGCTTTGCTTCCTTTCGGCGCACGCCGCCCTGCACCTGCTCGGATACGACCACGAGACCGAACCGGAACGGGAGGAAATGGAGCGCCTGCAGCGGGAAACGCTGGACGCGCTCGGCATCACACGTTAAAAAAGGACGTACATCCATGACAAGAACCGCATTCATAACCATCACCGGACGACCGAACGTCGGCAAGTCCACCCTGCTCAATACCCTGCTCGGCGAGAAGGTCGCCATCGTTTCGCGCAAGCCGCAGACCACGAGAAGCCGTATCACCGGGATCCTGACGAAGGGCGAGGACCAGTATGTGTTCATCGACACGCCGGGACTGCACCGCCCGCGTACCCTGCTCGGGGAGTACATGATGAAGCAGGTCGGCGCCGCCTCCGCGGATTCGGACGTCATCCTCTTCCTCATTGAAGCCTGCGGCGAGCTTTCCGCGACGGAAAAATCCGCCCTCGAAAAGCATTCAGCTTCGGGTTCGCCCCTGCTGCTGGTGCTCAACAAGGTGGACCGGGCGAACAAGGTCAAGCTTGCCGAACAGATCGCATCGCTTTCCGAGGCGTATCGGTTCGACGCGCTCATTCCGATTTCCGCGCTGACCGGCGACGGCGTGGACGCGCTCTTTCGGGAGCTCGAGCCGTTCCTCGTCGAAAGCGTACATTTCTTTCCGGACGACGAGATCACCGACCAGCCGGAACGGCGCATCTTCGCCGAGATCATTCGCGAAAAGGCGCTTCGCCTGCTCGACGAGGAGGTGCCGCACGGCATCGCCGTTTCCGTCGAGGAATACAAAGAGCGCAAGGGCGTTCTGAGCGTCCGGGCGGAAATTTACTGCGAACGTGCCGCGCACAAGCGCATCATCATCGGCAAGAACGGCGAAATGCTCCGCAAGATCGGCACCTACGCCCGCGAGGACGCGGAAAAGCTGTTCGGCGTGCGGGTCTACCTCGACCTGTGGGTCAAAGTCAAGGAGAACTGGCGCGACCGCCCCGCGCTTCTTTCCGATTTCGGCTATCGGGAGGACGGCGGATCATGAAGCACAAGATCACCGGCATCGTCGTCGCGGAGAGCGACCGGAACGAGAACGACAAGCAGTTGAAAATTCTGACCGGGGAGGAGGGCGTGTTGAGCGTCCGCGCCTACGGCGTCAAGAAGCTGTCGGCGTCCAATCTGCGTTCGGCGCAGCTGTTCGCCTATTCGGACCTCCTGCTCAACGAGAAGGACGGTCTGTATTCCCTGCAGGAATCCGCCCTGAAGGAGGATTTTTACGGTCTGCGTTCGGACGTGACCGCCTATGCGCTCGGCTGCTACCTGTGCGAGCTTGCCGCCGTTTCGTCGGTCGGCGGGGAGGAGGGCGCGGAGATCCTCCGGCTGCTGCTCAACGCGTTGTACGCGACGGAGAAGCGCATCGCGCCCCCGCTCGTCGTCAAGAGCGCCTTCGAGTTTCGGCTCGCCGCCCTGATCGGGTACCTGCCGGACCTTTCCGGCTGTCCGATCTGCGGGAAACCGCTTGCGGAAATGAAGGAAAGCGTCTTTGAGCTGACCGACGGCTACATCTTCTGCAAGACTTGCGAAAATCCCGCAGAGGGGTACACCCGCCGTGCGCCGGTTTCGCGTCCCTGCCTGCAGGCGATGCTGCACATCCTTTCTTCCCCGGTCAACAAGATTTTTCTGTTCCGTCTGGAGGAGCACGCGCTGCGGGAGCTTTCCGCCCTGACGGAGGCGTATCTGCTCCTGCGAACCGAACGCAAACTCAATACGCTGGAGTTCCTCAAGCAAAACCTGTAAAGAAAGGCGGTCGATCCATGTCCGAACTGAAAGGCATTGAACGGGGGCGAACCGTCCTCGAATTCGATAAAATCCTCGCCGCCGCTTCGTCCTGCGCCTATACCGACGCGGGCAAGGAAGCGATGACGCGGTGCGTCCCGTCGTCCGACCCGGTCGTCGTCGGGCGGCTGCTGGACGAGACCGAGCAGGCGCTGGACCTGCTGACCTACAAGGGCGCGCCGCCGCTTTCCGTCTCCTCCTGCATTCCGAACGCGGTCGAGCGGAGCTGCAAGGGCGCCGTCCTGACGATCCCCGAACTGCTCGCCGCCGCGTCGCTGTTCCGCACGGTCAGCGCCCTGCGGCAGTACGCCGGGGAGAAGGCGGGGTCCGCCGTCCGCGTCTACTTCACCGCCCTGCTGGAGAACCGTCCGTTCGCCGAACGGGTGGAGCGGGCGCTCCCCGCCGAGGACCAGGTCGCCGACGACGCGTCCGACGAACTCTACCGGATCCGCCGTTCCATCCGCAAAGCGGAAAACGACGTGCGGGAGGTGCTCAACCGCATCCTGACCGGTCCCCTGCAGAAGCATTTGCAGGAACCGATCGTCACCCAGCGGTCCGGGCGGTTCGTCGTGCCGGTCAAGGCGTCCGACAAGAACGCCGTCAAGGGCATCGTCCACGATTCCTCGGCCTCCGGGGCGACGCTGTTCATCGAACCGGCGGGCGTGGTCGAGGCGAACAACCGCCTGCGCGACCTGCACGGGCAGGAAAACGACGAGATCGAAAAGATCCTGCGTTCCCTCTCCGGGGACGTGGCGCAGGCGTCCGTCCAACTGACCGTGAACTATAAAACCGTCGTCAACCTCGACGTCATCTTCGCCCGTGCGTCCTACGCGTCGACCCTGCGGTGCATCCGACCGAAGATGTGCGAAAAGGGCGGTCTGACCATCCGCCGCGGGCGGCATCCGCTGCTCGCGCAGGACCGCGTCGTGCCGATCTCGGTGTCCTTCGGCGAGAACGAAAAAACGCTTATCGTCACCGGACCGAACACCGGCGGGAAAACCGTCACGCTCAAGACGCTCGGTCTGTTCGCCTGCATGGCGCAGTCGGGGTTCCTGCTCCCCGCCGACGACGGGACTTCCCTGCCGGTCTTTTCCGGGGTGCTCGCCGACATCGGGGACGAGCAGAGCATCGAACAGTCGCTTTCGACCTTCTCGGCGCACATGGTCAACATCGTTTCCATTCTCGAGCAGTGTGACCGGGACTGCCTCGTGCTGTTCGACGAACTCGGCGCGGGGACCGACCCGACCGAAGGGGCGGCGCTCGCCATCGCGATCCTGGAGCGCGTGCGCTCGCTCGGCGCGATGACGGCGGCGACGACGCATTATTCCGAGCTGAAGCTGTACGCGTTGGATACGCCGGGGGTGCTCAACGCCTCCTGCGAATTCGACGTGGACACCCTGCGTCCGACGTACCGGCTCATTATCGGTCTGCCCGGGCGGTCGAACGCGTTCGCGATCTCTTCGCGGCTGGGATTGCCGGAAAGCATCATCGGGCAGGCACGCGCCCTGCTCGCGGACGACAGTATCCGCTTTGAGGAGGTCATTTCCCGTCTGGAGGAAAGCGAACAGACCCTCGAAAAGGAGCGCACCGCCGCCGCGGAAGCCAAGAAGCGGGCGGAAAACGCCGAAGCGGAGACCGAACGAAAGAGCAAGGAACTGCTCGAACGGGCGGACGCGGAGCTGGACCGTGCGCGGCAGCAGGCGAACCGCATCCTCGAAGCGGCGAAAACTGCCAGCCGACAGGTCTTTTCCGAGCTGGAAACGCTGAAGAAGCAGGAAGCGAAGAAGCTCGAAAGCGAGCGCATCGAACAGGCGCGGCAGTCCGTCCGCGGTATGCTGAAGAACGCGGGCGAACGGGTCGGCGAACTCGAGGAACGGCGGGACGAGGACGAGGATTACGTTCTGCCGCGTCCGTTACAGGCGGGCGACCGCATCCGGCTCGCGGACATCGGCGTCGAAGCGACCGTGAAGGGGGTGTCCGGCGAAACCGTCACCTGCATCGTCGGTCGGACGGAGACCAAGACCCCGCTCGCGAACGTCCGTCTGCTCGCCGAACAGCCGGACAGGAAGAAGCCCGGCGGGAAACCGGCGGGAAAGACCGTTTACACCCAGCGGGCGGAGGCGGTCAGGAACGAGATCGACGTGCGGGGGCTGACCGGCGACGACGCGTGGTTCGTCATCGACCGCTGGCTGGACGAGGTGCGCATGACCGGCTACACCGCCGTCACCGTGATCCACGGCAAAGGCACCGG
>CANQVQ010000115.1 GCA_947627335.1 uncultured Clostridia bacterium
GACAGCCCCTTCCTGCGCATCAGGTAGTCCGCGATGTAGGTGATGACCTCGGTGTCCGTCTGCAGGGTGCATTGGTAGCCGAACATCTCGATGAACCGCCGGTTCGCGTCGTAGGACGAGATCTCCCCGTTATGCACGACCGAGCGGTCGAGCAGGGTGAACGGGTGCGCCCCGCCCCACCAGCCGGGGGTGTTGGTCGGGTAGCGCCCGTGCGCCGTCCAGGAGTACCCTTCGTATTCCTCCAATCGGTAGAACACCCCGACGTCCTCCGGGAAGCCGACCGCCTTGAAGGTCCCCATGTTCTTCCCGCTGGAAAAGACGTATGCGCCGTCGAGCGTCGTGTTGATCCGCATGACCGTGCGGACGACGAACTCCTCCTCGTCCAATTGCAAACGCGACAGCAGCGACTGCAGCGGAGCGACGAAGTACCGTTTAATGATCGGAATATCCGTGATCGCCGGGATCTTGCGGATCGGAATGTCCTCCGCCTGCACGACCTCGAACGATTCCCGCAGCAGTTCCTCCCCCTGCCTGCGGCTCTCGCGGTCCTGATAGAAAAGATGCAGCGCGTACAGGTCGCGGTACTCCGGGTAGATGCCGTATCCCGCGAATCCGCCGCCCAACCCGTTGGAGCGCTCGTGCATGGGCTTCATGCTTTCGATGACGGTCCTTCCCGACATCCGCGTCCCGTCCTTGGCGATCACGGCGGAAATGGCGCAGCCGGACGGGATACGGACCTGTCCTTCCAATGGTCTCATAAGTGGTTTCCTTTCTCTCCTCTTCGGAAAAAAGCGTCCACGGGCGGGACGGGACTGCCGATGCACTTCCCCGCCCTGCGCCGTGAACGCCGTTGCTCACGTTTCACAGTATAGCACGCGCACACACGCTTTGTCAAGCGGTTTTGCGAAAAAAGTTCCCCAAAAATGAAATTTTTCGACGTGTATTCTTTCATAAAATCGCCAAAAAGCAAAAAAATGAAAAAAATTTCCGAGAAAAATGAAATTTGCTCTTGACAAACCGTCAAAAAGGGTGTATACTGCCGACAAAGAGGCAAGGACGTCTCGCGAAACGTACCGCATCGACTGCGGCAGGTTCGGGGCGTCCCTGCTTTTTTTCGATTTCGGGCAACAGAAGAAAGGAATGGACACTATGGAAAAAGAACGGGAAGCGGTCACGGAGCTGTTCGGCAGCAAGGTCTTTGACGAGCGCATCATGAAGGCGCGGCTGTCGGCGCAGACCTACCGCTCGCTGAAAAAGACCATCGACGAGGGCGCGACGCTGGACTTATCGGTCGCCAACGCGGTCGCCGAAGCGATGAAGGACTGGGCGGTGGAGCAGGGCGCGACCCACTACACCCACTGGTTCCAGCCGATGACGGGCGTGACCGCCGAAAAGCATGACAGCTTCATCTCCCCTGCGCCGGACGGGCGGGTCATCATGGAGTTTTCCGGCAAGGAGCTTATCAAGGGCGAGCCGGACGCCTCGTCCTTCCCGTCGGGCGGTCTGCGTGCGACGTTCGAGGCGCGTGGCTACACCGCGTGGGACCCGACCTCCTTCGCGTTCATCAAGGACAGGACGCTCTGCATTCCGACCGCGTTCTGCTCCTACGGCGGACACGCGCTGGACAAAAAGACCCCGTTGCTGCGTTCGATGGAGGCGCTCAACCGGCAGGCGATGCGGATCCTGAAGCTGTTCGGCAACGACGGCGTCAAGTGCGTGCGGACGTCGGTCGGTCCGGAGCAGGAATACTTCCTCGTGGACCGGGAGATGTACAATAAAAGGAAGGACCTCATTTACACCGGGCGGACGCTGTTCGGCGCCAAGCCCCCCAAGGGCCAGGAGCTGGAGGACCACTACTTCGGCACCATCAAGCCCCGCGTCGCCGCCTACATGGAGGACCTGAACCGGGAACTCTGGCAGTTGGGGATCCTCGCCAAGACCGAGCACAACGAGGTCGCTCCCGCGCAGCACGAGCTTGCGCCCATCTACACGACCACCAACATCGCTACCGACCACAACCAGTTGACCATGGAGATCATGCAGAAGGTCGCTTCCCGGCACGGACTGGTCTGCCTGCTGCACGAAAAGCCGTTCGCGGGCGTCAACGGCTCCGGCAAGCACAACAACTGGTCGATCGCGACGGACACCGGGGTCAATCTGCTGACGCCCGGCGAAACGCCCTACGAGAACGCACAGTTCCTCCTATTCCTCTGCGCGGTCCTCAAGGCGGTGGACGACTACCAGGACCTGCTGCGGCTTTCGGTCGCGACGGCGGGCAACGACCACCGGCTCGGCGCGAACGAGGCGCCGCCTGCGGTCATTTCGGTCTTTCTCGGCGACGAGCTGACCGCCGTGCTGGACGCGATCGAGAACGACAGACCCTACAGCGGTGCGGAAAAGACCCAGATGAAGCTGGGCGTCCACGTCCTGCCGCGCTTCACGCGGGACACCACCGACCGCAACCGCACGTCCCCCTTCGCGTTCACCGGCAACAAGTTCGAGTTCCGCATGGTCGGTTCGTCCAACAGCATCGCCTGCGCGAACATCATGCTCAACAGTGCCGTCGCCGAGTCGCTCCGACAGTTCGCCGACCGGCTGGAAGGCAGCGCGGACTTCAACGCCTCCCTGCACACGCTCATTCAGGAGACCGTCCGCGACCACAAGCGCATCATCTTCAACGGCAACGGGTACGACGACGCGTGGATCAAGGAAGCCACCGAGGTCCGCGGTCTGCTCAACCTCCGCACCACGCCGGACAGCATTCCGCACCTGCTGGACGCCAAAAACGTCGCGATGCTGACCGCGCACAAGGTGTACACCGAGGACGAACTGAAGAGCCGGTGCGAGATCATGATGGAGAACTACTGCAAGACCGTCCGCATCGAAGCACGCACGATGGTCGATATGGCGAAGCGCGAGATCCTGCCCGCCGTCGGGCGCTACGCCGCCTCCGTCGCGTCCGCCGCGTCGACGAAAAAAGCCTTCGACGAAACGCTGGACTGCACGGGCGAAAAGGCGCTCCTGCACAGGCTGTCCGCGCTGACCGCGCAGATCGCCGAGCGCGCCGAGGCGCTTTCGCAGGTCGAACAGGCGCTCTCCGCGTCCGCCGACGTCAACGCGGAAGCGTTCGCGATCCGCGACGAGCTGCTCCCCGCCATGGACGTCCTCCGCGCCGCCGCGGACGAGGCGGAGACGCTCACCGCCGCCGACGTTTGGCCGTTCCCGACCTACGGGGATCTGCTGTTCGGCGTGCGGTAACGCCTTTTTGCGGGAAATGACGGTTGGGGCTTTGCCCCAAACCCCATTCAAGGAACTTTTTGAGAAAAGTTCCTTGAAAATCCTCAAAAACTTTTCGGTTTGGTGGTCAAAGCAAAGTGATTTGCTTGTTTAGGCAAGACCGACATAGCGCAAAAGGTTTTCTCAACACGCTTGGGGACGCGATCGAAAAATCGCGTCCCCGGTATTTTTTCAGCCCCTTCGCAATCTCGCGAGGATTTCCAAACGGGCTCTTTCCAAAAATTTACAAAAAGTTCACAAAACGCAGGAACGCAACACACTTTGTTCATTTATACTGCAAGAAAAGGTCAGAACGGAGTGATTTCCATGCCCGGACCCAACGGCAACTCCCGCGCCGGTCGTTTCTTCAGCGAAAGAAGCGGCGCCTGCGCCGGATTCTTCGCAGTCCTTCTCGTCATTTTGCTGACGCTCGCCCTGCTCGCCGCCTTCCCACTCTACACCGTCGCGGCCGCATTTGAGCAAGGCGGACTGCAAAAAACCATGAAAGCCCTTCTGCAGGAGGACGAAATGCGGGAAGAGATCTCCGATACCCTGCGGGGTTCCCTCCCGGAGGAAGTGATCTCCGACCAACAGATCGACACCCTCTTGAGCGACGACACGATCCTCGAAGCCGCCGGACGGTTCCTATACGACGCCATTCAGTCCGAATCGACGACCGCCGCGGAACTCGTCGGGCATATGCTGGATTCGCTGGACGACCCGGAGAACGCGTCCCTCTACAGGCAAGCGTTGGATCAGGTCACCGACACGCTCAAAATCGACGACGAAACCTACCGCAAGGCGATCGAAACGCTCGCGGACGACCAAAACATCCGGCTCCCGGCGGATAAAAGCGACAAATTAGCCCTCCTATCCGCCGTATTGGAAAGCGCCTACGAGGAACTGCGGAAGGACGAAGCCGCCTCCGAAACGCCCCCGCTGTCGCGCCGTGATCAGGAAGAGCTGGCGATGCTCAGGTCGACGCAAGGGTTCCTCGTTCGGATGCAGACGCCGCACTTTTTCCTGTACAATCTCCTGACGCTCGCGGTGGTGTACGGGCTGATCCTGCTGCTCAAGAGGAGCTATCGGAAGCCGCTTCTGCACTGCGGCATCCCCTACGCGATCGCAGGGCTGTTCATGCTGGCGCTGCGGTTCCTCGTGCGCCCGGTCATGGGATTGATCCCGGATGACATCCCCTTCGTGGAAACGGTGGCGCAGAGCGCGGAAAACGCGTTGATGCGGAGTATGCTGCTCGCGTTCCTGTTCGCGCTTCCGCTGATCGCCGCTTACGTCATTCTGACCGTGTCGCGCCGCAGGAACGCGAACTACCCCGGCGTGGATTTGCGTCCCGAACCGCAGTACGCGTACGCCGAATTGGAGGACGCGGACGGCGAAACGGAGGATGCCGACGACGAGACGGAGGATGCGGACGGCGAAACGGAGGAACCGGAGGAGCCGGTCGCCCCGTGACGCAGAACGGGTCGTGCAGTCATTGGGGCGTCGCCCCACGCCCCATTTAAGGAACTTTTTGGCTCAGATTGTCAAGTGAAGTGCAACGATTTGTTGAAAAAAACTTCCTCAGGAGATTTCCAGCCCAAACATTTGCGA
>CANQVQ010000116.1 GCA_947627335.1 uncultured Clostridia bacterium
CTCCTCCAGTTCCTCCTGCAATTTCTGCGTGCCGAACCCGAAGTAGCCGATGCGTTCGCTCCCGCAGACGTCGCAGACCTTGGGCAGCGGACGCGTGTAGCCGCAGTAGTGGCAGTTCAGCCGCCCCGCCCCCTTCCGTGCGCCGTCGTAGGCGTGGTAGGTCAGGGAGACCGTGCATTGCGGACAGGCGAACACCGCCCCGCACTTCGCGCAGGAAACGTGCGAGCGGTAGCCCCGCCGATTGGCGAACAGGATCGCCTGCCGTCCGTCGGAGAGCGTCTTTTCGAGCGTTTCGCACAGAGCTTTGCCGAGCAGTTTATCCGGGAACGCGTTCTCGTCCCCGCGCAGGTCCTCGACGCGGACCTGCGGCAGCGGCGCGTCGCCGTAGCGTTTGGTGAGTTTCACGAGGGTGTACGCCCCGGTCTCCGCCTTGAAGCGGCTTTCCACCGACGGCGTCGCCGACGCGAGCAGCAGCAGCGCGTCGTTCCGCGCACAGCGGAAGCGGGCGACGTCCCGGGCGTGGTAGCGCGGGGAAGTCTCGCTCTTGTAGGTGCTTTCCTGCTCCTCGTCGATGACGATCACGCCGAGGTCCCGCACCGGGGAAAACACCGCACTGCGGGTGCCCAGCACGACCCGGATCCGACCCTCCCGCATGGCGCGGAAGGCATCCAGCCGCTCCCCGGCGGAAAGCATCGAATGGATCAGCGCAAGCTGCTCCCCGAACGCGGCACGGTAGGTGTTCGCCGCCTGCGCCGTCAGGGCGATCTCCGGCAGAAGCAGGATCGCGCTCCGCCCTTTTGCGAGCACATGGCGGACGGTCTCGACGATGACCCGGGTCTTTCCGCTGCCCGTCACGCCGTAGAGCAGCGCCGCCTGCGGTTCGGGTCTGTCGGCGAGGGAAGTCAGGGTCTTTACCGCTTCCGCCTGCTCCTCCGAAAGCGAAGTCTGCGCCGCCTGCGGGACAGGTTCGAGCGTGGACAGGTAATCCCGCTCCACGCGGACCTCCTCCCGCTTCAGCACGCCGCGCTTGACCAGCGCGGACGCGACCGACGCGGACACGCCGCTGTACAGCGACAGCTCCCTTGGCGTCGCGAACGGGTAATGGCTCAGCACTTCCAGCACCACCCGCTGCTTGTCGGTCAGCCCGCCGTCCTCGCCCAGCAGAGCGAGCAGCTGCTCCGGCGGGACGTTCGGGCGTAGGATCTGCTGGGTCTTTTCGTTGAATTGCTTCTTCACCCGCGACCGGCGGGCGATATATCCCGCCCGGCAGAGCGAACGCAGACCGTCCGGCGCATCCTCGCCGAAAACCGAAAGCAGTTCGTCCTCCGCCGCTTCCCCCTCCGCCGAAACCGCCCGATAGAGCGTTTCGAGGTCCTCCCGCAGGGGCTTTTTGGGGGTCTTTTCGGTCAGGACGTAAAAGGTTTCCGTGTGCAGATTCAGCCCCGGCGGCAGGATCGCCCGCAGCGCCTGTCCGAAGGTGCAAAGGAAGCGCTCCTTCATGAACAGGCAAAGCTCCAGCAGTTCCTCCGGCAGGTCGATCGGGTAATCCAGCACGGACGAGACGGTCTTGACGTTCGGCAGGTCGCACGCGTCCGCGAAGTCCGTCGCCAGGGCGCTGACCTGCTTGTTTCCGGCGCCGAACGGGACGACCAGCAGCGTCCCCCGCCGCACCTGCCCGGAAAGCCTTTCCGGCAGTCGGTAGGTGTACGGTCGGTCCGCGCCGAACGGGACGTCCAGCAGCCGCACGCGGACGAACGCGGGGGAGGGCTCCCCCTGTTTCACGTCTCCGACGGCGGGGTGATCCGATACTCCCCGGACGCGAGCTTATTGACCGCGACGGAAACGGGGTTGCGCACCTCGTAATCCGCGAACGCGCTCTTCGGCAGGAACTCCAGTTCGCGGTGCTTTTCCGCGTACTCGTTCTCCTCGAGCATCTTTTCGGTGATATGGCGGGCGCACTTCGCGGTCGCGATGACCAGTGCGTAGCGGTTGACCTGACCGTGCGTCAGGTCCTGAACGGATGGGTATAACATTGTTTCCCTGCCTTTCGATGTCTTAGGTGGTTTCCTGCGTTTGTATCTGTTCCTGCAAAACGGAGGTCTCCTCCGCGCAGCAGATGATGTGTTCGCTGTCGGTGATCAGCACCGACCGTGTCTTGCGGCTCCCGGACACGTCGATGACCCGTCCGGCGTTCTTCGCGTCCTGCACCAGCCGCCGCACCGGAAGCGAATCCGGGCTGACCAGCGCGACGACGCGGGACAGGCTGACGTAGTTCCCGCCGCCGAGATGCAGCATCTCCATCCCTTTCGCCTCCCGCTTCTTTTACTCGATATTCTGGACCTGCTCGCGGATCTTTTCGACCTCGTTCTTCGCCGCCAGCACCAGCTTCGTGAAGCGCAGGTCGGCGGATTTCGAGCCGATCGTGTTGCATTCCCGGTTGATCTCCTGCGTCAGGAAATCCAGCCGACGACCGACCGGCGCGTCCTCGCGCAGCAGTTCCCGGAACTGCCGCAGATGGCTGTCCAGACGGGCGACCTCCTCGCTCACGTCCGCCTTGTCGGCAAAGACGGCGCATTCGGTCAGCAGGCGGCTTTCGTCCACCGGCACCTGCCCGAGCATCTCCTGCACGCGGTTCCGCATCCGTTCGTTCGCCTCCGCGACGACCTGCGGCAGCAGCGTTTCGACCTCCGAACGGATGGTTTCGAGCGTTTCGATGTGCGAAAGCAGGTCCTCCGCCAGACGGCGGCCCTCGGTCCGCCGCATCTCCGTGCAGAGCGCGAACGCCCGCTTCGCGACCGGCTCGACCGCCGCCCAGACGGCGTTCATATCCTCGTCCGGCGTCGTCTGCGAAAAACTGTCCGGCTTCGCCGCGACGGTCTGCACCGTGACGTCGCCGCCGAGCGAAAATTCCTGCTGCATCTGCCGCAGCAGGCGGACGTAGCTTTCCACGAACGTCCGGTTGAGCGAAAGTTCGACGTTTCCGCCGCCGACCGGTTCGACGGTCAGATTGACTTCCAGTTTCCCACGCGAGAAGCTGGCGGACGCGAGGGACTTGAGCTTCTCCTCCAGCGCCCCGTACAACCGCCCGGTGCGGACCGAAAGATCGAGGTACCGGCTGTTGACCGACCGCACCTCCACCTGAATATCCCATTCGCCCGAGCGTTCCCGCTCCCGACCGTAGCCGGTCATGCTTTTGACCATTCCCGCACGTTCCTTTCCGCGTTCACTTCCGCATTCGGTTCCTGCTTTTCCGGATGTAGAGCAGGGAGATGCGCGCAATCGCCACGTCGTAGACCGCTAACGTCGCGTTTCCGAGCGCGAGCAGCGCCCCATAGAGCCATTTCGCTTCCCCGATCTCCGCCTGCAGTCCCGCGATTTCCCCGAGCAGCAGCGCGGCAAGCACCAGGAACGCGTTGAAGCAGACCAGCTTGACCGCCCACCGCAGCGGACGTATGCGCAGCTTATCCAAAAAGACCTTCAAAATCGGGTAGTACCCGAAGAACATCGCAAACGTCACCGTCGCGATGCGCATCGGGAACAGCAGCATCGCAAGCGCCGCCGACACCGCGAACACCCCGACCGCCCAGCCGGCGCCCAGCTCCAGCACGGCGACCATCACCGCGAAGGACGCCATGGCGGCGGCGGACAGCTCGACGACGTCGATCAGCGAGCCGAGCGTCAGAATGACGACGGCAAGCGCGGAAAGCATTCCCGCCAGGGCGATCCGCCCGCTTTTATTCCGTCGGTTCATTCGCGTTTTTTCCTTCCATAACTATATATACGCCCCCCTGCGCGAGCGGATTCAGCAGCGCCCGCCGTTGCACAGGCAGTTCATGCACATCATCGCCGAACACATATCGCAGACGTCGCACCCCTGCCCGCCCTGGACGTTCGTCGTGTACGGGCTTTGCGCCGCACCGCTGTTGAGCCGCTGCAGGAACGAGCGGTACTCCCCGTTGTACGGGTCCATCGAGCAGGCGGTCTCGATCTCGCTTCGGGCGTCCTGCATCCAGCCCTTCTGGTAGAGCAGGACCCCGTTGAGGAAGTGCCATTCGGCGTTCCGGTCCCCGACGGACACCCGGTTGAGCAGATTTTCCGCCTCCGCCGTCCGCCCGTTGTTGAGCAGCTGCCGCACGCGTGCGTACTCCGTGCTGCCCGCATAGGACGACCCCGACGAATACGACCCGGACGACGACCGTCCCGACGTCCCGCCGTTCGCCCGCATCTTCTGGATCTCGTCGTAGGCCTCGTTGATCTCCTTCATCTTCTCCGCAGCGAGGTTGGCGAGCGGGTTATCCGTGTAGTTGTCCGGGTGGTACTGCTTGACGAGCGCCCGGTAGGCTTTCTTGATCTCCGCGTCCGTCGCGTCCGGTGAAACGCCGAGGACCTTGTAGGGGTCAGACATGGGTTGGTTCTCCTTTCGTCCGTCGGGTTTTCGCCTGTCGAATGGCTTCCCGACCGCCGAGGTCGCTGATATTGAACAGAATGCGGTCGATCCCGGTCAGGTTCGGTCCGCACGCGAGGGCGTAAGTGCGGGAAAAGACGTTGAGGCTGTCCTCGAGCGTTTGGCAGATCTCCGCTTCCTGCGCGAGGGCTTGCCCGACCGAGCCG
Organism: uncultured Clostridia bacterium; assembly: GCA_947627335.1. Classification (GTDB taxonomy): domain Bacteria; phylum Bacillota; class Clostridia; order Oscillospirales; family CAG-382; genus Coliplasma. Next base: position 4,612 of record CANQVQ010000116.1, read on the forward strand.
TAGCGTGCGAGGAACGGGTTGTAGTTCCCGCTTTCCCCGTCCTCCGGCAGGTCGTCGTAGGCGTCGATAAGGTAGATGAACCGCCCGATGTGGTAGCCGCATTGGGCGGCGATGTCCCGCTTTTCGCCGGTCAGGGTGGCCAGTGC
>CANQVQ010000117.1 GCA_947627335.1 uncultured Clostridia bacterium
GACGATGAAGGCGATGAAGAAGTCCATGACGTAGGACACCACCTGCATCCCGGTCGAAAGGATGACCGTCGTGGCGGACGCCGCGAAGTCGCTGAGGTCCTCGCTGACCCACTTCTGGACCGCTTCGACGCAGCGATCGACGACAAGGGAGAACGTATCCCCCGAGCCGGCGTGGGTTTCCACCCAGTCCGTCACCTGCTGAAGGCTGTCCGGGATGATGTTGGTGAGGCTCTCGATGCTTTCGATGAAATTCGGGACGATCAGCATCAGCAAGGCGATGACCACCCCGATGCCGAACAGGGACGCGAACAGTACGCCGAATATCCTTGCCCGCTTCGGGATCTTCGCCGGCGGACACTTCCCGCGTTTGGTCAGGAGACGGCTGACCATACGGCGAATGGAATTGTCCAGCGGATTGAGCAGATAGCCGAACGCCATGCCGAGCAGGATCGCCCGCATGGAGCCGATGAACCACGAGATGATGTCGCCGAACGACTCCGTTCGGAACAGCAAAAAGACGAGCACAAGCACGGACGCGCACACGCCGACGCATAGCTTGGCGATGTAATGGTAACGCTTCCCGTCCGGGGTATCGCGGAACCGTTCGTTGGACTGCTGCGGATTCTCCTGCATAACGTACCTCCCTGATCTTTTCTGAATAGAATTATAGCACACGAAAACGGATTTGTAAAGCCTATTTTTCCCACAAGATAAAAAAAGGGTTGCATCTGTGAAAATTTGTGCTATAATAAAAGGGATTTCTGTCGTTTTCCGTCGTAAAATTTTTTTTGAAGGAAGGTTTCCCGTATGATGAAGCGTCTGTCCGCTGTCCTGCTCTGCATTTGCCTCTGCGTGCCGATGTTCTGCGTGTTCTCCCGTTCGGCGGAGGGCGGCGAAGGTTCGCCGCTGCCGTTGAGCGCCGGAAGGTCGTATACGGTTTCCCTCTCCGGCTGTTCGCCGACGGAAGGGCGGACCGACGACGGCGGTCGCATGACCGACCGGAAATTCGGCTCCAGCCGCCTGACCGCGGACGACAACGGCAACTGGATCGGCTACACCTCGGACGGGGAGGACTTCACGGTCACCTATACGCTCGACCTCGGTCGGGCGTACGACTGCCTGAAGCAATTCTCCGTTGCAACGCTGCAGAATACGGGTTCCGGCGTGTAGTTCCCGCAGTTTGTGCGGTACGAATGTTCCGTTGACGGGCGGACGTACGATCCGCTCGGCGACGGCGTTTGCGATTGCGACCTCGCTTCGGACCCCTACTGCGGGCTGTTCCACCTGACCCTGCCGCAGGAAACGACGGGGCGGTATGTCCGCATTACCGTCGGCGGCGGCGCGGAGCAGAGCGTTTTCCTGTGCGAGCTGATCGTGGAAGGGCGGGCATCGTATACCCGCATGAGCGAGGAAGCGGCGGAGGGCGAACAATATATCGACGCGCAGGGCGTGATCTATACGCTCAAGGGCGACGAAGCGGTCGTGACCGGGTACCACGATACGGCGCTGAACCTGCCGTCCGGTCCGCTGCGCCCGTCGGACGCGGATTTCAACGCGGAAGGTCTGTATACGCTCGGTGCGGGGAGCGAAAACCCCGTGACCGTCCACGCGGAATTCCTCTCGCCGGAAAACCTCAACTTCTCCCGCCTCTCGAACGACATTCGCGCCATCGTGATCCACAACACCGCCACGGTCGAGGACAGCACCACGGCGGAACTCTACCATTCCAAGCAGCTGCGCGGAGCGGGCGACTCCTCCTGGCACTACACGGTGGACGACACCGGGACGATCTGCCACTCCTGCCCGGACGAATACGCCGCATGGCACGCCGGGAGCGACGAGAACTACGCGAGCATCGGCATCGAACTCTGCGTCAACGGTGCGCCGACCAACGGCGGGACCGACTTCATCTTTACCGGGGACGTTTTCGACGAATGGGTCGCGCAGCGATTCCGCAAGACGATCGAGAACACCGCCGTGCTGGTCGCCGAGCTGCTCGTCCGCTACGGGCTGCCGGAAAGCGCCGTACTGCAGCACAACGATTGCTCCGGCAAGAACTGTCCGCAATGGATGCGCTACTCCGCCGAACACCGGGATTTCCGCCACGACGGGGACCTGTGGCTGCTGCTGACCGAGCGCATCCACGACTACTACACACGGCTGCTCGAAGGCTCGCAGGCGTTCTCCCCCGCGTCGGACGTCGTCTTGCCGCCCTACCTGCTCTTCCCCGGGGCGAAGTCCTACCCGGTCACCGCCGTCGAAGCGGGAGCGTTCGCCGGAAAAGGTCCGATCCTGCGGTCCATCGCCCTGCCGGACACGGTCGTGCGGGTGGAAACCGGGGCGTTCGCGGACACGCCGTCGCTCGAAGCGGTGACGGTGTCGCCTTCGCACCCGTCGTTCTCCCTGCGCGAGGGGGTCCTGTACGACGATGACGGGCAGGTGCTGTTCATGCCGCAGGCGGGTATGTCCGCCGCTCCCGCCCCGGACCCGGACGGCGGGCTCTGGGTGGAGGAAGTGGACGGCGAATACTGGCTGCTCGGACTGCAGGCGCCCTGCACCGCCGAGGAGATCCGCGAACGCTACGGCGCGGAGGACCTGCGTCTGTATGCCGACGCGCCCGGCACCGGCGTCTATCTGATCGCCGACGGCGCCGCGATGCGGCTGGTCCTGCAGGGCGACGCAAACGGCGACGGGCAGGTCAATTCCGCCGACTATATGCTGACAAAGCGAACCGTTCTGCGGACGTTCAACCTTTCCCCCGTCTTTGCGCGTGCGGTGCGTTTTACGGACGACGAGGCGATCAGCGCCACCGATTATCTGCTGCTCAAGCGGTCCGTCCTCGGCACCTACAAGCTCTCGCCCCCGCTTCCTCCGAAAAATTCATAATTCATCGCATAAATCTTCCAACGGTTGCCATTTTTATCCGTTATACTGTCCTTTGATCGGTTAAACGGGTAAAGGAGAGGGTTTTATGCTTGTCCTGAAGGATATTAAGAAGGAGTACCGCGTCGGCGACCTGAAGGTCCCCGCGCTGCGGGGCGTCAGCGTCGCGTTCCGGGCGAACGAGTTCGTTTCCATTCTCGGTCCGTCCGGCTGCGGCAAGACGACGCTGCTGAACATCATCGGCGGGCTGGACCGTTACACGACCGGCGACCTGCTGATCAACGGGCGGTCCACGAAGTCCTTCCGCGACCCGGACTGGGACGCCTACCGCAACCATTCCATCGGCTTCGTCTTTCAGACGTACAACCTCATTCCGCACCAGACGGTGCTGACGAACGTCGAACTGGCGCTGACCATCTCCGGCGTTTCCAAGCAGGAGCGCCGCCGCCGTGCCGTCGCCGCGCTCGAAAAGGTCGGGCTCGGGGACCAGCTTCGCAAGAAGCCGAACCAGATGTCCGGCGGACAGATGCAGCGCGTCGCCATCGCCCGCGCCATCGTCAACGACCCGGAGATCCTGCTCGCGGACGAACCGACCGGCGCGCTGGACAGCGCGACCTCCCTGCAGATCATGGAAATTTTGCGGGAGATCGCGTCCGACCGCCTGGTCATCATGGTGACCCATAACCCGGAGCTTGCCGAGACGTACTCCACCCGGATCATCAAACTGCACGACGGCGTGATCGAGGACGACAGCGACCCGTATGACCTTTCCGCCGCGTCCGTGCCGGTCGAACGCCCGACCAAGAAGAAAAAGGCGCTCTCCCTGAAAACCGCCCTCTCCCTCTCGCTCAACAACCTCATGACCAAGAAGGCACGGACCTTCCTGACCTCCTTCGCCGGGAGCATCGGCATCATCGGCATCGCCCTGATCCTTTCGCTTTCCGCCGGGATCAACGCCTACATCGCGCAGGTGCAGGAGGACGCGCTTTCGTCCTATCCGCTCACGCTGGAGGCGGAAACGCAGGATTACAGCAGTATGTTCTCCGCCATGGTCGAAGCGCGGGAGGACGCGTCCCGCCCGATCGAGGATGGGAAAATCTACGTTGACGACACGATGGTCAATATGCTCTCCGCCATGATGTCGACGACCAAAAACGACCTTGAAGCCTTCAAAACCCACCTCGAAACGCACCAGGAGGAGCTTGAAGGCGCCCTGACCGAGGTGCGGTACACCTATAACTACCAGATGCAGATCTATTCCGACGACGGGGAGACCCGCGTCAACCCGACGACGCTTATCGAGAACATGGGCGAATCCTTCGCCGGGATGGTCGGCATGATGTCCGATTCCAACTCGCTCTACGCGGACACCTACGCCGCAAACATGAACATCTTCCGCGAAATGCTCGGCAACACCGAACTGCTGCAGTCGCAGTACGACGTGATCGCCGGGGAGTGGTCGGACGACCCGCACGAGGTGATGCTGGTCGTCAACGAGAACAACGCCGTCGCGAATATGGCGCTCTATGTGCTCGGTATGCAGGACCAGGCGGAACTGCCGGAGTTGATGCAGTCGGTGCTCTCCGGGGACGCCCCGGACGCCGAATACCCGGATTACACCTACGAGGATTTCCTCGGCATGACCTTCCGGATCGTGCCGAACCACCTGTTCTACGAGCCGTCCGGCGAAACGTATGAGGTCGACGGGACGGAATATCCGGTCTGGCGGGACATCCGCGAAACGCCGGGATTCGATCAGGCCGCCTTCGCGAAGGAGCACGGCGTGACCGTGACCATCAGCGCCATCCTGCGCCCGAACCCGGACGCCGTATCGACTTCCCTGCGGACCGGC
>CANQVQ010000118.1 GCA_947627335.1 uncultured Clostridia bacterium
CAAACACCGCCAGATGCAGCCCGCTGATCGCCAAAAGATGCGCGATCCCCGCGTTGCGGTAGACCCGCGTCGTCTGCGCGTCCAGCGACGAACGTTCGCGCAGCAGGAGCGCCTCGACGATGCCGGTCTGCCCGTATCGGTCGTAGAGCCGCTCGCAGCAGTTTCGGAACCACGCGAGGGTCTTTCCGCGCAGACCGTCCCCGGTCCAGGTCGAAAGCGCCTTCCCGTTCGCCGCCATGTCCGCCCCGTTCGCACGTTGCCGCAGGGTCGGCAGGCGCAGGTCCGAAAGTTCCGTGCGGACGTGTTCGCCGTTGCGCAGCGGGAGCGCGGAGGTCATGCGGACGGACAGCAGGCACCCTTCCGGCAGGGCGATATGGCTGTTCTCCACCCGCAGCAGGAGCAGGTCGTTCCCGCTGTCGGAAGCGCTTTCCACCACGGTGCAGATCGCCGTATCCTCCCGCCCGACGAACCGCGCATACCGCCCGCCGTCCAGATCCGTGCCGGCGCACCGCAGACCCCCGAGCAGCAGCCCGAACACGACCGCGAACAGCGTCCAACGCCCCCGCAGGAGGAACGCGCAGACCCCGCCGACCGCGACGCAGCAGAGCGCCGCCCAAAGAAAAGGAACCGTTCCGCCGACCGCGTGCACGCCCAGCACCGCGGCGTCGCCCGCCGCGAATGCCAGCGCGAAAACGGTCAGGAAACGGTTCCGAAGCATAGGTTTACCCTAACGTGACCGGCAGTTTCTTCCCGCCGAGGATATGGAAATGCAGGTGCGGAACGGTTTGCCCCGCGTCCTCCCCGCAGTTCGACACGACCCGGTATCCGCCCTCCTCCAGCCCGAGCGAACGGGCGATCTGCGGAATGGCGAGCAGCACCCGCGAGACCGTCCCGATGTTCGACGCATCGACTGCGGCGATCGACGGGATATGTGCCTTCGGAATGACCAGAACGTGGATCGGTGCGTTCGGATTGATGTCGTAGAACGCGAGCACGTCCCCGTCCTCGTAGACCTTCTTCGACGGGATCTCCCCCGCGACGATCCGGCAAAAGAGGCAGTTTTCCATGTGAAACGCTCCTTTCTGAAACGGCGAAGCGGGGCAAAGGTCCGCCTGTTCGCGCCCTCGCCCCGCTTTTTTTACTTTTCGATACGGTCCGAACGCTTACGAAGCCTCGAACTCGCTGACGAACATCCACGCGGAGGAGGTCATGCGCACCTGCACATACTGTGCGGTCACGTCGCAGGTCTGCTCGACCTTCTGTTCCACCGTCGTAGCGTCGTTCTTGACGCTGATCGCGTCCAGCGAAGTGAAGTTTTCGCCGTCCTCGGAGACCAGGAATTCCACGGTCGCGGGCGCACTGATGCCGCCCGTGAGCTTGGTCGTGCCGACATAGACGGTCAGCTTGGAGAGCGCGTAGACCTCGCCGAGGTCGACCGTGAAGTAGGAGTACGAGTTGGTCTTGTAATCCGGGCAATCCTTATGGAAGCCGATCCACGCGGCGTCGGTATAGTCGCCGGTCTCGGAAGGATGGAGCCCGTCGGTCAGTTCCTTGTCGTCGGTATCCGGGTAGGAGATGGGCGCTTCGTCCACCCAGCCCCACGAGCCGTCGTCCTTCTTGGCCTGCTGGAACAGCTGGGACTTCTCGTAGCTCTTGCCGAGCGCGACGTTTTCGCCGTTGGTCGCCAGGGCGTTCGGATTCTTCTCCGGCATGGAAACGGCTTCCGAGCTGGTCCCGGAGGAAGTCTCGGACGAAGTCGCGGAAGACGCTTCAGACGACGCTTCGGACGAAGTCGCGGACGACGCCGCAGACGACGCTTCGGACGATGCCGCAGAGGACGCTTCGGACGACGCCGCCGAAGAAGCGGCGGACGATGCAGCGGACGAAGCGGCGGACGATGCAGCGGACGATGCTTCAGACGATGCCTCGGACGAAGCCGCCGAGGAGGTTTCCCCGTCGTCGCCGCAGGCGGAAAGCGCCAGCAGGCACGCGGAGAACGCCAGCGCAAGCGCCAGCAGGATCGCAAGTTTCTTCATGATCGGTATTCCTTTCCCTTACGAAGCTTCAAATTCACTGACGAACATCCAACCGGCAGAGGTCATGCGAGCCTGCACATACCGACCGGTCACATCGCATTCCAGCGTGACGGCGAGGTCGGGCTTGGTCGGATCGTCCTTGTAGTTCGCCATGCCGACGGAAACGAAGTTCGTGCCGTCCTCGGAAACGAAGAATTCGATGGTCGCGGGCGCGGTGATGCCGCCCGTGAGCTTGGACGTGCCGACGTGCAGCGTCAGCTTCGACAGGGCGTACACCTCGCCGAGGTCGACCGTGACGGCGGCGTACTTGTTCGCCTCATAATCCGGGCAGGAAGCCGCAAATCCCATGAACTCCGCAGAGCCGTAGGTCGCGTCGTCGCCGGGGAGGATGCCGTCGGTCAATTCCTTGTTGTCGGTGTCCGGGTAGGTGATCTCCGCCGTATCGGACCACTTGTAGTCGGTGCCCTGCCGATAGAGCGGGGAGGTCGTGTAGGTCTTGCCGAGCGCGACGTTTTCGCCGTTGGTCGCCAGAGCGTTCGGATTCTTCTCCGGCGCGGAGCTGGCCTCGGAAGAGGTCGCGGACGAAGCGGCGGACGACGCCTCAGACGAAGCGGCGGACGATGCTTCGGACGAAGCCGCCGAAGAAGCCTCGGACGAAGCCGCCGAAGAAGCCGCGGACGAAGCCGCAGAGGAAGCGGCGGACGAAGTCGCCGAAGAATCCGCAGACGACGCTTCAGACGACGCCGCCGAGGAGGTTTCCCCGTCGTCGCCGCAGGCGGAAAGCGCCAGTAGGCACGCGGAGAACGCCAGCGCAAGCGCCAGCAGGATCGCAAGTTTTCTCATAAGTAAATTCCTTTCTGCATTTTATTGACGAATCGCAAACGGACAAACAGGCTCAATAAACTTCCAATTCATCGACGAAGGTCCATGTATCGGTGCATTTCATACTGACGCGGACGTACTGCGCCGTCACCGGCTCCGCGAGCGTGAAGCCGACCCAATCGAAGGTCTTGTCGTTGTCCGCCGGCTTCGCAAAGGTCTTTGCGCCGAAATCCACCCAGTTCGTGCCGTCCTCCGAATAGGAGAACTTGATCTCCGACGGGGCGACGATCCCGGAGGTGTTGCCGAGCATCACATGGATCCGAGCGGCACGGATCTCGGTCGCTTTTCCGAAATCGACGGTCGGCGCCGCCACGCCGCCGGGCGCGTTGGTCTTGGTCTCCACCGCCGCGTCCTTGAAGTTGTACCAGTAGCCGAGCCAATCGGTGGAGAAGGTGAACGTCCCGCCTTCCGCAAGGAAGACGCCGTCGGTCAGGTTGCCGGGATAGTTGCCGAGGGCCGCGTCGACCGGGTCCGCCCCGACCAGCGTCAGACCGGCGGCGAGGTTCGTCCCGGACGGTTCGACCCCTTCCGTCGATGCGGCGGTCTGCGCGTCAGACGACGTGGTATCGGAGGACGCTTCCGACGAAGCCTCCGACGAAGTCGCCGACGTGTCGGCTGACGAAGCCTCCGACGAAGTCGCCGACGTGTCGGCTGACGAGGTCGCAGACGATTCCGCTGACGAAGCTTCCGACGAAGCCGCAGACGTGTCGGTGGACGATGCCGCCGCAGACGATTCCGCCGACGAAGCCGCCGGCGACGTTTCCGACGCCGCACTCGACGCGCTCGACGCGTCAGACGACGTTTCGTCCTCTCCGCCGCAAGCCGCAAGCGCGAAGCAGGTCAGCACGAGCAGCAGCGCGAGCAAAGCAGACAGCTTTTTCATGTAAATTTCCCCTTTCTGCCGATCCCGAACGGGTCGGCACACGGTTTTTCCCTTATCCATACGGGCGCAGATCGCAGAGCGAATACACCGCGCAACTGTATTTTATCATATTTTTAGGAAAAAAGCAAGAGGTTTTTCAAAGTTATCGGCAATTCTTTTCGCCCGTCGCCGGTTCGCCGTCCGGGAACAGCAGTTCGACCAGCTCCTCCAGCTCCGAACGGGTGGAAACGCTGTTGATGCGCTCCCGCAGTTTGGCGCTTCCGGTCTTGCCCCGACAGTAGTGGGACAGGTGCTTCCGCATCTCCAGCAGAGCGCGTGACCCGCGATCCTCCTCAAGCAAGCGAATTTGCCGACGCAGCACGTCGCGGATCTCGGCGTTGTCCGGCGGCACGAACGGCAGTCCCTCCGCCCGGCAGAGCAGTTCGCGGAACAGCCACGGGCGACCGTAAGCCCCCCGCCCGACCATGATCCCGTCGCAGCCGGTGCGCTTCACCATGTCCTCGGCGCTCTCCGGCGAATCGACGTCGCCGTTGCCGACGACCGGGACGGACACCGCCCGCTTGACCCGGGCGATCAGTTCGCGGTCGGCTTTCCCGCTGTACAGCTGGACGCGGGTCCGCCCGTGTACGAAGATCGCCGACGCGCCGTTCTGCTCGCAGACGCGGGCGACCTCGACGGCGTTGACGTGCGCTTCGTCCTCGCCCTTGCGGATCTTGACCGTGACCGGCAGATCGACCGCCTCCGAAACCGCACGGACGATCCGTCCGCAGAGCGACGGATCCCGCATGACCGCGCTCCCGTCCCCGTTGCAGACCAGTTTGGGCATCGGACAGCCGAAATTGATGTCGATGAGGTCGGGGGCATACTTTTGCAGCAGGAAGGCGGCCCTCGCCATGCTCTCC
>CANQVQ010000119.1 GCA_947627335.1 uncultured Clostridia bacterium
GGGCAGGACGGGTGGTTCGTCGGGGACCAACTGCACGATTGGGAAACGGCGCAGGCGTGCGGTGCGTCCTGCCTGCTGCTCCCGACGGGACACCAGAGCGAAGAGACCCTCCGCTCCGCCGGACCCTGCTTCTGCCCGTCCCTCGCCGCCGTCCCCTCGCGGATCTTAGGGAGCGGGGAAAAGCGAAATTTGCGGAAAAACGATTGACAAACCGAAAAAAATCTGCTATACTAATACGGATTTTGCGTGAAAACACGGAAAGGATACACATACGATGCTGACAGCGATTGCGGGAACCAATTGGGGGGACGAAGGCAAGGGACGGATGGTCGATCTGCTCTCCAAAGAATACGATGTCGTCGTGCGCTATCAGGGCGGCAACAACGCCGGGCACACCGTCATCAACGACCGGGGGGAGTTCATTCTGAACCTGCTTCCGTCCGGCATTCTGCGGGAGGACGTGGTCAACGTGCTGGGCAACGGCATGGTCGTCGATATTCGCCACCTCTGCGAGGAGATGGACCACCTGCTTTCCCGTGGGGTCAAAATCACCCCGGAAAACCTGAAGATCAGCGACCGTGCGGTGATCTGTATGCCCTACCATGTGCTGCAGGACTGCGCCGAGGAAGGGCGGCTTGCGGACAAGAAATTCGGCTCGACGCGTCGCGGCATCGCCCCGGTCTACGCCGATAAATACTTCAAGAAAGCCATTCGCATGGTGGACCTGTTCGAGCTGGACACGCCTGCCTTCCGCGAACACCTCGCCGACGTCCTCGCATGGAAGGACCTGACGCTCGAAAAGGGCTACGGCGAAGAAAAGCAGTCGTTCGACGCCATGTATGCGCACCTGAGGACCTACGGCGAACGCCTCAAACCCTTCGTCTGCGACACCGGGATCTACCTCGACCAAGCCGAAAAGGCGGGGAAGAAGGTCCTGCTCGAAGCGCAGCTCGGCGCATTGCGGGACGTGGACTTCGGGATCTACCCGTTCACGTCCTCGTCGAACACCATCGCTGCCTACGGTCCGGTCGGTGCGGGCATCCCGAACCATAAGCTGGACCTCGTCATCGGCATCATGAAGGCGTATTCCTCCTGCGTCGGCGAAGGACCGTTCACCTGCGAACTGTTCGGGGAAGAAGGCGATCAACTTCGCGAAGTCGGTCACGAATACGGCGCCGCGACCGGTCGTCCGCGTCGGGTCGGCGGATTCGACGTGCTCGCGTCGCGGTACGGTGCGCGTATGCAGGGGGCGGACGTCATCGCCCTGACCAAGCTCGATACGCTGTCCTACCTCGACCGCATCCCGGTCTGCGTCGCGTACGAGCGGAACGGCGTCCGGCTGACCGAATTTCCGGCGAGCATCAATGCGCTCAACGAAGCCAAGCCGGTCTACGAGTACTTCGACGGCTGGAAGTGCGAAATTTCCGACTGCCGTCGGTTCGAGGACCTGCCCGCACAGGCGCAGGCGTACGTCCGGTACATCGAAAAAGCGGTCGAAACGCCGGTGAAGTACGTTTCCGTCGGCGCGAAGCGCGAGCAGTACATCGAACTCTGACGCGGGAAAGGCAAGGATCATGTCGCACGAAACTTACGAAAGCCCGTTCGCGGGCAGATACGCCTCGAAGGAGATGCAGCGCATCTTCTCGTCGCAGAACCGCTATTCCACCTGGCGCAAGCTGTGGGTCGCATTGGCGCAGGCGGAGCATGAACTCGGTCTTTCGGTCACGCAGGCGCAGGTCGAGGAACTTGCCGCCCATACCGAGGACATCGACTTCGCCCGTGTCGCGGAGATCGAAGCCGAAAAGCGGCACGACGTCATGGCGCACAACATCGCATACGGCGAAGTCGCGCCCGGCGCCGCCGGCATCATCCACCTCGGCGCGACCAGCTGCTACATCACGGACAACGCCGAAGTGATCCTCATGCGGCAGGCGTTCGACCTGCTGCGGCGCAAACTGCTCGCGGTCGTCAAGAACCTTGCCGACTTCGCGGAGGCGTATTGCGAACTGCCCTGCCTCGCGTATACCCACGGGCAGAACGCCCAGCCGACGACGGTCGGGAAGCGTGCGTCCCTGTGGCTGCAGGACTTCGTGATCGATTACGGCGACCTGACCTACGTCAGTGACGGTCTGCGCCTGCTCGGCAACAAGGGTGCGACCGGGACGCAGGCGTCCTTCCTGCGGTTGTTCAACGGCGACGAGGAAAAGGTCCTCAAGCTGGAAAAACGCATCGCCGAGCTGTTCGGCTTTTCCGACGTGTTCGACGTTTCCGGGCAGACCTACACCCGCAAGGAGGATATGCGCATCCTCAACGTCCTGGCGGGCATCGCGCAGAGCGCCTACAAGTTCGCGCAGGATATGCGCCTGCTGCAGAGCTTCGGCGAACTGGAGGAACCGTTCAACAGCAAGCAGATCGGCTCGTCCGCCATGGCGTACAAGCGCAACCCGATGCGCTGCGAGCGGATCGACTCGATTTCCCGGTTCGTGCTGTGCAACGCGATGAACGGGGCGATGACCGCCTCGACCCAGTGGCTGGAGCGTTCGCTGGACGATTCGGCGAACCGCCGCGTCGCCCTGTCCGAGGGCTTCCTCGCGCTGGACGGGATCCTGAATCTGCTGATCGACGTGACCGGTCGCATCACGGTCAACCGCAAGGTCATCGAACGCCGTCTGCTGGACTACCTGCCGTTCGTCGCGACCGAAAACATCCTCATGGAAGCGGTCAAACGCGGCGGAGACCGGCAAAAACTGCACGAAGCGATCCGCCGCTGCTCGATGGAAGCGGAGCTGGAGCGCAGAGAGGGCGGGGACGGCGGACTGCTGCGCCGCCTTGCCGCCGAACCGGCTTTCCGCATGACCGAGGAGGAGATGCGTTCGCTGCTGAAGCCGTCGGACTTCGTCGGTCTTGCGCCGAGCCAGACCCGCCGCTTCCTGCGTGCGAAGGTCGAACCGCTTCTGCGGGACTACGATCCGACGGTCAACCGCTCGGTCGTCAACGTCTGACCTATGGTCGGTTTCGAGCTTTCTATTCTGGATTTCCTGCAAGCCCACCTGCGGTGCGGCTTTCTTGACGCGGTCCTGCCGTTGGTCACGAAACTCGGGGACAGGGGCATCCTGTGGATCGTCCTGACGTTCGTCCTGCTCGCGTTCCGCAAGACCCGTCGCGCCGGACTCGCCGTCGGGTGCGCCCTGCTGCTGGACCTGCTGGTCTGCAACGTCTGCATCAAGCCGTTGGTGGACCGTGCGCGTCCCTACACCTACCGCCCGGACCTGCAGCTGCTGATCCCTGCGCTGAACGACGCGTCCTTCCCGTCGGGGCATACCGCCGCGTCCTTCGCCGCCGTTTCGGCACTGTTCTGCCGGAAGAACCGCCTGTGGATCCCGTCGCTCGCCGTCGCGTGCGTCATCGCGTTCTCGCGTCTGTACCTGTATGTGCATTTCCCGACGGACGTGCTCGCGGGTGCGGTCATCGGGGTCGCGCTCGGCGTGCTCGGCGCGTTCTGCGCGAGCCGTCTGGAATCGTTCTGGCGCTCCCGCCGCCGAAGTTGACACTTTGCGGCGATCAACTCGGAATCTTTCAATAATGTATAAATTCTGCTTTCAAAGAAACCCGCACTTTCTGTTGCTTTTTGCAGAGTCATGAAAAGGGAAGACCAAAAATGCATATTGCGGATAAACTAATAGAGAATATCATCCAAAAAAGGAACCCGTCCGTTATCGGATTGGACCCTGATTTGGATAAAATCCCGCAATGCTACAAGAATTGCCTGACAAATACCGGCAACCCTCTTGAGCAGGTCGCGGAATTGATCTATCAATACAATCGGGATATTATTGATACGATTCATATGTTGGTGCCGGCGGTGAAGCCGCAGATTGCATTTTATGAAAAATACGGATCGTACGGCATTCTTGCGTTTGAAAAAACGGTGCAATATGCGCGCAGCAGAGATCTGATCGTTATTGAGGACGGAAAACGCAATGATATTGGGAATACCGCGAATGCGTATGCACAAGCGCATCTTGGCACGGTAGAAACCCTTTCCGGCGATAGGATTCCGGCTTTTGACGTTGATTTTTTGACCGTATCTCCTTTTTTGGGGCGTGACAGCATCACGCCATTCGTTGACGTATGTATTTCCTGCAACAAAGGGATTTTTGTGCTGGTCAAGACCTCTAATGCGGGGTCCGGCGAAATACAGGATATAAAAAGGGAGGATGGTCTCACAGTCAGCCAAACGCTGGCAGGATTTGTTGAGGAGAAAGCAAAACAGTTTGTCGGGGCAAATGGCTACTCTTCCATCGGCGCCGTCGTCGGGGCAACGTATCCCGAAGAAGCTCGCCTGTTAAGAGAAAGGATGCCGACCAGCTATTTTTTGGTCCCCGGATACGGCGTACAGGGCGGAGGCGCACATGACGTAGTGCCGTGCTTTAACGCTGACGGTTTGGGCGCCATTGTCAATTCCTCACGCGGAATTTTGTATTCGCATATGTCCGATGATACGCGAAACAGCTGCACGAAAGAAGCATATCTTCGGAACGTGTATCATGCGACAAAGGCTATGCAGGAAGAAATATATTCTGCATTAAAAAGAAGTTATCCCAATATGCGGTATTAGTTTAAGAAAACGTTGGAACACCCGCCCGACCGAAAAGGCGATTGACAGCTTTTCGATTTGCGGGTACAATTGAATCGC
>CANQVQ010000120.1 GCA_947627335.1 uncultured Clostridia bacterium
CTGGACGTCTGCCGCCACGGGAACCGCAGCTTCGGCGGCTTCCTGTCCGGGAAACTGCTGGATTCGCTGATCATCGGGGTGATCTGCTTCCTCGCCATGACCGTTTTGCAGATCCCGTACGCGGTGCTGGTCAGCGTCGTCATCGGCTGCACGAATATCATCCCGTTCCTCGGTCCGTTCATCGGCGGGATCCCGAGTGCGGCGATCATTTTCCTGCTCGCCTCCCCGCAGAAGGGGCTGGTATTCATCATCATGTTCCTGATCCTCCAGCAGCTCGACGGCAACGTGATCGGTCCGATGATCCTCGGCGACCGCACGGGCGCGAGCGCGTTCTGGATCATCTGTTCGCTGCTGCTGTTCAAGGCACTGTTCGGTCTGCTCGGTACGGGCGTGAGCATTTTCGGTATGATCATCGGCGTGCCGCTCTTCTGCGTCATCGACTACGTCATTTCCGACAACGTCAACCGTCGGCTGAAGAAGAAGGGCATCCAAACGGAAGGCGTGGACTTTCTGAACGTCGAGCGGTACGACGCGGAAAGCGAGCAGTTTGTCCCGCTGCCGCAGCAGGAGGAGGGTCTGCCGCTTCGCGTTCGCCTGCGCAACCACGGAACCCGTCTCGTCTCCTTCTTCCGCAGGAAGAAAAAGGGGACCGGCGACGGCGGCAAGGCTCCGAAAGACGGCGACGAGGAAAAGAAATGATCCGTTCAAATATTTGACCGCAGGAAAAAGGACGATCCTTTCGGGTCGTCCTTTTTTGACGGTGTTTTCGCCGACGGTCAACGGCGTATCCACGCGCCGTGCCGTCTTTCGACGTCGGGTCCTACAGATCCTCGCGGGAGGAAATGACCTTCTCGATGAAGGATTGAATGGCGGCTTCCCAAGCCGGTTGGACGGATTCAAGCGTGGAAACGTGGGTGTTGCTGCCACCCGAAAGTCCGCTCAGCAGGATCCCGGTGTAGAACGGCAGCGAACCGCCGAAGTTATAAACGGCGCCCATATCGTAGGTACGGTTGCGGAAGATAAGGTCGAGCATTTCGACGGATTCATCGTCCTCGAATCGCTTATCCTTCAGCGTGTGGTCGTAGTATTCCGGCGTGAGCTGCTCCATGCCGTAGTAGGCGAGCGCTTCGAGGGCGTAGCAGGTCGCGTCGAGCTTTTCGACGTTCGTGACCGGGATCGCGAACGCACTGCACCAGTAAACCGTGACGGTCGTGGTGTATTCTTCCTGCGTTTCGTCCAGTTTGGGCATGGGCAGAAGCCCGTAATGGATGTCGGCGTCCCGCAGGATCGGGTCGGAAACGGTCGCGATCCGGTTGGGCATGAACAGCCCTTTCCCGGCGGCAAACATCGAGGTCATGTCCGCATAGTAGGTATCCGAGCCGGCGTTTTTGCCGGTCGTTTCGGCGATGGCGACGAAGTCGGATTCGGTCAGCAGGTTGAAAACCTTGTCAAAGGCGTTGAGGTTGCTCTCCTTACCGGCGGTGACGGTGATCTCCGTGCCGTCGTTTTGCATGAGGGTCTGTCCGCAGCCGACCATGAAAGCGTAGGAATCGTAGCACTGCGAGATCATGCTCCAGACGTCCGGCGTATCCGCGCCCCACGCCATGCCGAAGTCCTCGTTGTCGCCGGACAGGCTTGTGACGATCTCATGGAACGTATCGATGTCCCATTCGCCGTTCTGGACCAGTTCATACAGGGAATCGACCCCGTAATTCGCCGTGACGTTGTAGTCCTCGGCGATGTCCTTATTGAAGAAGATCGCCCATGTCGATTCGTCGTCCGTGATCAGTGCGTCGCCGGTCGCGAAGTAGACGCTGTCGAGGAGGGTCAGGTCACGCATGATGGACTGATCCCAATAGGGCTTCGTGAAGTCGAGATAGTCGTTGCTATCGATGTGGGAAAGGTCTAAGAACAGTTCGGCGTCGGTCAGCTTTGCGAGATAGAGCAATCCCGAAACGCCGACCTGATATTCGTCCAAGCCGGACGTGATGCTCTCGCGAAGCGTGTCGATAACGTCGTCCTGGGTCTTTACATACTCCTGGACAAGCTCGATCCCGAACTCCTGCTGGATAAGCTCCTTGCGGTTG
This sequence comes from uncultured Clostridia bacterium, assembly GCA_947627335.1. Classification (GTDB taxonomy): domain Bacteria; phylum Bacillota; class Clostridia; order Oscillospirales; family CAG-382; genus Coliplasma. The sequence continues at coordinate 2,088 of CANQVQ010000120.1, forward strand.
ATGCAGGCGTTGTTGATGCGGTCGCCTTCCACCATTTCCTGCGGAGCGATCTCCCACTTGTAGTAGTCGGAGTTCTCATTGGTCAGGAATTTGATCTGGACGCCTCCAAAATCTTTCTTTTCAAGGGGAAATTGACTTTCTGAGGTGGTGCTTGTTCCGCTCTGAGCGGCACTGATGCCGGCTTGCTCCGTCTCCTCTTCGCAGGCGGCGAATAGGGCGACCGAGGCGAGACACAGCACCAGGAGCAGGCAGAGAACGCGGTGGGTCTTTTTCATTTCGTTGGGTCCTTCCTTTCTTTTTTTGTTTTTATAGAAACATATGCGTCTCTTAACGGAAATAGGCGACCGCCGCGTCGAACATCCCGATGTCGTAATTCCCCGGGACGTTGCGGTAGAGGTTTTTGCCGACGCGCTCGGCGTGTCCCATCTTGCCGAACACCCGTCCGTCCGGGGAAGTGATGCCCTCGATGGCACAGACGGAGTCGTTCGGGTTGAAGCGGACGTCGGACGTCGGGTTGCCGTCCAGGTCGACGTACTGCGTCGCGATCTGCCCGTTTTCGGAAAGCCGTTTGACCCATTCGGCGGAGGCGTAGAAGCGCCCTTCGCCGTGGGAGATCGGGACGGTATAGACCTCGCCGACCGTCGCGTTTCGCAGCCACGGGGAAAGGTCGGAACACACCCGTGTCCGCACCAGACGGGACTGGTGCCGCCCGATCGTGTTGAAGGTCAGCGTCGGGCTGTCCGGGTCCGGGTCGCGGATCTCGCCGAACGGCACGAGTCCGAGCTTGATAAGCGCCTGGAACCCGTTGCAGATGCCGCCGACAAGCCCGTCACGCCGTTTGAGCAGCGTATGCACCGCGTCCTTGACCGCCGAAGCGCGGAAGAACGCCGTGATGAACTTCCCGGAGCCGTCCGGCTCGTCGCCGCCGGAGAATCCGCCCGGCAGGAACACCATCTGCGAATCGCCGACGCGCCGTGCGAAGTAGGCGACCGATTCCGCGACGCTCTTCGCCGAAAGGTTGTTGAGCACGACGATCTCCGGCTCCGCACCGGCGCGGGCGAGCGCCTTCGCGGTGTCGTATTCGCAGTTGGTCCCGGGGAAGACCGGGATCAGCACGCGTGGCTTCGCGTTGCCGATATGGGCGGAAGTCGGGGCTTTTTTCGTATGGTAGGCGAACGTCGGGAGCGCTTCGCCGGGTCTCCCTTGCGGGATATTGCAGGCAAAGACCGGTTCGAGCTTCCCTTCGTAGAGCGCAAGCAGTTCGTCCTGCGAAACGCGGGAGGCGCGGCAGGAGATCGCTTTCTCCGCCGTCGTATACCCGAGCAGGACGCCGTTTTCCGGCAGTTCGGTGCATTCCGCGAGCAGCCACCCGCAGGACGGACCGAACACCGTTTCCGGCGAAACGCCGTCGTCGAACGCGAAGCCGATTCCGTTGCCGAAGCCCATCTTCATGACCGCTTCCGCCACACCGCCGTACGTCGGCGTGTACGCCGAAAGCACCTTGCCGGCACGGGCGAGCGCCGTGAACGTCCGATAGACCGCGAGCAGGGACGCGGTTTCCGGCAGTCCGTCCGCGTCGGTTTCCGGGCGGAACAGGACGACCGGGTTCCCGGCGCCCTTGAATTCGGGCGAGAGAATATGCGACGCGTCCTCCGTCGTGACCGCGAAGGAGCAGAGCGTCGGCGGAACGTCGATCCGCTCGAAGCTGCCGCTCATGGAGTCCTTCCCGCCGATGGCGGCGACGCCGAGGTTCATCTGCGCCATGAATGCGCCGAGCAGCGCTTCAAACGGCTGTCCCCAGCGCTTGCCGTCGCGTCCGGGCTTGGCGAAATACTCCTGGAACGTCAGATAGATCTCCCGAAAATCCGAGCCCGCCGCGATCAGCTTCGTGACGGATTCCACGACGGCCTGGTAAGCGCCGTGGTACGGGCTTTTTTCCGAAAGGCGGGGATTGTAGCCCCAGCTCATGAGCGAACAGGTGGACGTGTCCCGCTTTTCGGTGGAAACCGTGTGAACCATGGTCTGGATCGGGGTCAATTGGTACTTTCCGCCGAACGGCATCAGCACCGTCCCGGCGCCGATGGTCGAATCGAAGCGTTCCGAAAGCCCCCGGCGGGAGCAGACGTTCAGGTCGCCCGCAAGCGCACGCATTCCGTCGGCGAAGTCCGTCGGGACCGTGCGGTCGTAGGGGAGGGGCTTCTGCGTCTGAATGACGATATGTTTTTCAGCACCGTTGGAATTGAGGAATTCGCGGGAAATATCCACGATGGCTTTCCCGTTCCATTCCATGCGCAGACGCTTTTCCTCGGTCACGACGGCGACTTCGGTCGCTTCGAGGTTCTCCGCGTAAGCGAGTTCCCGGAAGCGTTCCGCGTCCTCCTTCGCCACGACGACCGCCATGCGCTCCTGCGATTCGGAAATGGCGAGCTCCGTGCCGTCCAGCCCTTCGTATTTTTTCGGGACCCTGTTCAGGTCGATGGACAGCCCGTCCGCGAGCTCCCCGATGGCG
>CANQVQ010000121.1 GCA_947627335.1 uncultured Clostridia bacterium
CTTGCCGAGCGATTGGAAGATGTCGGTCTTGAGGTCGTAGGACACCTCGGCGGCGACCTTCGCGTTGACCGTCCCGGTCACGAGGCTGACCAACAGCGACAGCAGCCGCACCGCCATGAGCGTCAGCACCAGAGCGCCGATCTTCCCGTACAGCGAACCGGACGGGTCCAGCACGTCGGCGTAGAGCACGCTGTTGCTGATGTACGGCGTGACCAGCGAAAGCCCGACGTTGAGCAGAAGCGTCAACAGGATCAACAGCACGAACCCCTTGTAGCGCAGGAACATCCCGGCGAGCCGCTTGGCAAGCCCGGTCTTTTCGAGGCAGTGCGGGCAGTAGCGTCGTCCGCGGTCCGGGAACCGCCGTCCGCAGCGGGGGCAGATCTTGCTGTCCGCGTCCTCCCCTTTGAGCAGACGCTCGGAGAGGAAGCCGTTCTCCTGCAATTCGACGACGGCGCGGCAGAAGACCGTCGCGTCGTGGCTGTAGGTGGCGGTAAACCCGAAAAGCTGGAGCGATTCGCCGTCGTCCGCGTCCGTGCAGACGGCGCGACCGCTCGAAACCAGCAGTTCGACCTCCGGCTCGCGAACGGACGACACCGGCATACGGAACGGCGGGTCCGCACGGTAGGTTTCCGCACGGCGGCGGTTGCCGGAGGACGAACGCCCCTTTTCGCGGGTGATCTCGAGGTACCCCTCGGCGCGTAAGACCTCCTTTTCGGTCAGCAGGACGAAGCAGTCGCAGGGCTGCCCGTCGACCGAAAGGTCGCTGCGCAAAGCGAGCAGGACGTCCTCTTTCCGAACGCCGTGCATAGCAAAATACGCCCACACCGACGCCGGGATCCTCCCCAGGAACGTCTGTCGGGCTTTTGCGGTATTCGGTTGGGGATCGGTATTGACTTGCGCACCCATATGGATCACCCGGAGCGGCGACGGACGCCGGTCGGACCGTTTTCCTTTTCACAGATAGAAAGAGTATAACACACCCAAAACGGAATTGCAAGGGGGGATGTGCAAAATGCCGACAAATTTTCTGTGAATTTTTTCCGTCGGGGACTTGCAAGAGGCGGGGGAATGTGGTATACTATGAAAAATTGCGAAAAAAATGATTTCGGAGGGTTTTATGGCAATCAAACAAGAACTGACCGCCGTGCGGTCGATCTTCGCCTCGCCGGACGCCTTCGCCGGGCGGACGCTGAAATTGGGCGGATGGGTCCGCGGGATCCGCGCCTCCAACAGCTTCGGATTCATCGAGCTGAACGACGGCACCTGCTTTCAGAACCTTCAGGTAGTGCTGGAGGAAAGCAAGCTGGAAAACTATAGGACGATCTCCCGCCAGAACGTCGGCGCGTCCCTGCTTGTCGAAGGAACGCTGGTCCTGACGCCGGACGCCAAGCAGCCGTTCGAGCTGAAGGCGGAACGGGTGGAGGTGGTCGGCGCGTCCTCGCCGGAATATCCGCTGCAGCCGAAGCGCCATTCCTTCGAGTTCCTGCGTTCCATCGCGCACCTGCGCCCGCGTTCCAACACGTTCAACGCGGTCTTCCGCGTCCGTTCGGTCGCCGCACAGGCGATCCATCAGTTCTTCGCGGAAAAGGGGTTCGTCTATGTGAATACCCCGATCATCACCGCCAGCGACTGCGAAGGGGCGGGGGAGATGTTCCGCGTCACCACGCTCGACCCGCAAAAACTCCCCCTGCGCGAGGACGGGAAGGTGGATTATTCCAAGGACTTCTTCGGCAAGCCCGCCAACCTGACCGTTTCCGGTCAGCTGGAAGCCGAATGTTTCGCGCTCGCCTACGCAAACGTCTATACGTTCGGTCCGACCTTCCGTGCCGAAAACTCCAATACCCCCCGCCACGCGGCGGAATTCTGGATGATCGAGCCGGAAATGGCGTTCGCCGACCTCGAGGACGACACCGCCCTCGCCGAGGAAATGACCCGTTACGTCATTCGACGGGTGCTGGACGTCTGCCAGAGCGAGCTTGCGTTCTTCAACCGCTTCGTCGATAAGGGGCTGCTTGAACGGCTGACGCTCGTCGCGGACAACGCCTTCGCCCGCTGCACCTACACCGAAGCGGTCAAACTGCTGCAGGAAAGCAAGCAGTCCTTCGTCTACCCAGTCTCGTGGGGGTGCGATCTGCAGACCGAGCACGAACGCTACCTGACCGAAACGGTTTTCGGGCGTCCCGTGTTCGTCACGGACTACCCGAAGGAGATCAAGGCGTTCTATATGCGCCTCAACGACGACGGAAAGACCGTCGCTGCGGCGGATATGCTGGTCCCCGGCGTCGGCGAGCTGATCGGCGGCTCCCAGCGCGAAGAACGGCTGGACGTGCTCGAAGCGCGTATGGACGAGCTGGGGCTGCGCAGGGAGGATTACTGGTGGTACCTCGACCTGCGTCGGTACGGCGGGGTCAAGCACGCCGGGTACGGGCTCGGATTTGAACGGCTTATCATGTACCTGACCGGCATCTCCAATATCCGCGACGTCGAACCGTTCCCCCGCACCGCCGGCAGTGCCGAATTTTAACAAACGCGAATACGCTGTATATGCCATTCAGAAAAAAGGAAGCGAAACGCATGAACCACGAACAGCTTATCAAGCAGTACGAAACCATCAAAGCCCGCGGGAAGAAACTGGATATGTCCCGCGGGAAGCCCTCTCCCGAACAGCTCGGCACCATGTCCCGCCTGCTGACCGCCGTCATCCGCAACGACGAATGCTTCTCCGAAACCGGCACGGACTGCCGCAACTACGGCGGACTGGACGGCATCAACGAAATGAAGCGGCTCTTCGGCGAGATCCTCAACGTGCCGATGGAGCAGGTCATCGTCGGGGGCAACTCCAGCCTGAACCTGATGTACGATACGGTGGCGCGAGCGATGCTCTGCGGGGTGCGGGAGGACTGCAAGCCCTGGTGCAAGTACGACCAGATCTCGTTCCTCTGCCCCGTGCCGGGGTATGACCGCCATTTCGCCATCTGCGAACTTTTCGGCATCCGCATGATCAACGTCCCGCTGCTGTCCGACGGGCCGGACATGGACCTGGTCGAAAAGCTGGTCGCCGAGGACGACACGATCAAGGGCATCTGGTGCGTCCCGAAGTACGCGAACCCCAGCGGGATCACCTATTCCGACGAGGTCGTCAGGCGCTTTGCCCAGCTCAAGCCCGCCGCGAAGGATTTTCTGGTTTTCTGGGACAACGCCTATGCCGTTCACGAGCTTGTCGACGAGGAGGTTCCGCTGGCTGACATTTTCACTCTGGCCGAACAATACGGCAATGAGGACATGGTGTTCTACTTTGCATCCACATCCAAAATAACTTTCCCCGGTTCCGGAGTCGCAATAATGGCAGCGAGCGAAAGAAATCTCGACCAGATCAGACCTATTCTGGCAAAGCAGACCATCGGATTCGACAAGATAAATCAGATGCGGCATGTAAAATATTTCGGTTCCGCCGCCGGTATTCGCGAGCACATGAAAAAACATGCCGCTATTATGCGTCCGAAATTTGAAATAGTTGACAGTATAATGCACTCGGAACTTGACGGTACAGGAGCGGCTGAATGGGTGAATCCCAAGGGCGGATATTTTATAAGTCTGTACGTACCGGACGGATGTGCCACCGCAGTATACAATGAGGCGTCAAAAGCGGGCGTTGCACTTACAAAAGCCGGATCAACATATCCCTACGGATTCGATCCAAGGGATCGGAATCTTCGCATCGCGCCAACGTATCCGTCAAATGATGAACTGAGAGTTGCAACACATGTACTGTGCGAAGCTGTTAAATTCGCCGCGGCAAAGAAGTTCTTTGACTTGGTAAATTAATTGATATAATGATGTGCTCCGCCGATTCAAACACACTCATGTTTTGGCGGAGCATGCAAATAAATTTGGAATTTGTATTGAAATCATATTAGCAATATGATATAATAAAAATCGCCATGAACAATAATTGTATTTTATCTTTGAGAGAACGATATATGTTATTTTAAAGATAAAGAGATTCTATTGACTCGTATAATCAACAGCGATATCGAAGTGGTCAGAGCGGGGCTGACTCGAAATGGTTGACTTCTGTGTCAGCTTTGTCCACCCGAAAATCCCCATTTTACGGGGCTTTTGCTCAGTTCAAAAATTGAATATTTTGCTGTTCTGTCCTGCTGTTCTGTCCTTGGATTTTTTGCAGAATTTCAGGCTTAACAATATACGGAGAGGTATCGAAGTGGTCATAACGGGGCTGACTCGAAATGGTTGACTTCCGTGTCAGTTTTATCCACCCGAAAATCCCCATTTTACGGGGCTTTTGCTCAGTTCGAAAATCGAATATTTTGCTGTTCTGTCCTGTTGTTCTGCCCTTGGTTTTTTTGCAGAATTTCAGGCTTAACATACACGGAGAGGTATCGAAGTGGTCATAACGGGGCTGACTCGAAATCAGTTTGACGGCAACGTCACGCGGGTTCGAATCCCGCCCTCTCCGCCAAAAAGTCCAGTAACCATGCGGGTTTCTGGACTTTTTCCTTTTCCGGCAAAGTGTTTTCAGAGCACCGCATTTTTAGGGCAGAAC
>CANQVQ010000122.1 GCA_947627335.1 uncultured Clostridia bacterium
GCTGTTCCTCATGCTCTGCCTGTCCGTCCTGCCGCTCGTGCCGATCGCGCTGATCTCCGATAAGGTCGAAGCGCTCGGCGCCTACCGCTGGGCGGTCGGTCTGCTGCTGGTGGTCAACGGCGCGATGCTCTGGGTCAGCGACCGGCTTGCCGCCGGCAAACTGACGCTGGAGAACGCCGGCTGGGCGCGTCCGTTCCTGATCGGCTGCGTGCAGATGTTCGGCGTGCTGCCCGGCATTTCGCGTTCCGGCTCGACCATCACCGGCGGGCGGCTCTGCGGGCTGACGCGGGAGGACGCGGTCCGCTTCTCCTTCCTGATGTCCATTCCGGCGATCCTCGGGGCTTGCGTGCTGAAACTGCCGGATTTCTTTGCGGAGGGCATGACGACCGAACTTGCGGCGCCCTGCGCCGTCGGTTCCGTGACCGCGTTCGTCGTCGGATTGGGCGCGATCCGCCTGCTGCAATTCTTCGCGAAGAAGAAAGGATTCACGGTTTTTAGCGTCTATTCCGTCCTGGTCGGTCTGTGCGCAATTATTGCCGACCTTCTGGTTTGAAAATTTTTCCAATTGCCGCATCATGCGCAAAAAAAGGTTGAAGAAAATTTAGATTTTATCGCAAAAAGGCTCCGTATGCTCCGCTGAGGGGCTTTTTGCGGGAGGAAAGGAAACGCAAGGACGATGGCTACAAAAAAGACGACCCGAAAAAAAAGCGCTCCCAAAAAAGCGCCGAAAAAGACGCAAAAAGCCGGCGGCTACGGCGGCGCGATCGCGGGGGCGCTTGCGGTCTTTTTCGCTCTTTTCCTGATTTTGACCTTCTTTCCGTGGATCGATAACGGCTTCTTCGGCGGCGTGCGGGACGTCGTGCAAGGGCTGTTCGGGTTCGGATATTACGTTTTTCCGTTCCTGCTGCTGTTCATCGTGTTTGCCTGGGCGGGCAAGTCCCGCCGTCCCGCCGCGGCGAGCAGGACCGCATTTTCGTCGTTCGCGTTCCTGTTCCTGCTCTGCCTGATCCACCTGCTCTCCGTGTCGCCTGCCGACGGGCAGCTCTACGGGGATGCGGTCAAGTCCCTCGAGGGGCTGTATGCGAACGGCGTCGCGCTGCAGTCCGGCGGCGCGATCGGCGGATTTATATGCGCCATGCTCGCCAAGGCGATCGGCTGGGTCGCGACGGCGATCCTCGCGTCGCTCGGTCTGTTCGTCTGCGTCGTGTTCCTGTTCGGCAGCACGCCGATGCAGACCATCCGCGCCATCGGGCGGTTCTTCGGTTCGATCGTTCCGCACCGCGACGACGCGGAGGAGGAGCCGGAGGAAGAGCCGGAGGAAGAACCGGAGCCGCCGCAGAGATCCACGCATACCCGCAAACCTTCGCAGAAAGACGGGAAAAACAGCGAACGCAAGAAACGCGTCTCCACCGTTCTCGTGGACGACCGCGAGATCACGGACGAAGTACCCCCGGCGGAACCGGGCGGGAACCGCCGTTTCATCTACCCGGAGGAGGAACAGCGGGAGGACTTTGCCCGCGTCCCGACGGAACTGTTCGCAAACGACGGCAAAATGCAGCCGGAAGCGCCTGCGGAGGCGCCGGACGTGCTTTCCTTAGACGACGAGGAACCGCCCCTGCCTCCGGAACCGACGCCCGTGCCCGAAATGCCGGAAATATTGACGCCGGAGGACGACGGGGACGACCTGCCCCTCGCGGAGGAACTTTCGGACGGTCCGACCGCCGAACCGCTGGAACTGCCGGAGGACGCGAAAGCGCCCTACATCTTCCCGCCGCTCTCCCTGCTCGTGCCGGAGGACGGGACCGTCCCGCGACCGACGAACGCGGAAATGGAGCGCACGAGCCGGAAGCTCGAAGCGGTGCTTGACAGCTTCAAAGTCAAGGCACGCGTGGTCGGGGCGACCTTCGGTCCGACGGTCACGCGGTACGAGGTCCTGCCGGAAACCGGCGTCCGCGTCAAGCAGATCGCCAATCTTTCCGACGACCTTGCGCTGCACCTGTCCGCCGAATCCGTGCGCATCGAAAATATCCCGAGCAAGGGCGCACTGGGCATCGAGATCCCGAACGTCGCCGCCGCGACCGTGCGAATGCGCAGCCTGATCGAAAACAGCGCTTTCCGCGAAAGCAAGAGCAAGCTGCTGACCGTGCTCGGCGAGGACGTCGCGGGCAACCCGGTCTACCTCGACATCGGCAAGATGCCGCACCTGATGATCGCCGGCACGACCGGCTCGGGCAAGTCGGTCTGCATGAATTCGCTGATCATTTCCCTGCTCTACCACGCGTCGCCGGACGAGGTCAAATTCATCATGATCGACCCGAAAAAAGTCGAAATGGCGGATTACAGCGGCATCCCGCACCTGCTCGTGCCGGTCATCACCGACGTGAAGAAGGCCGCCGGGACGCTCAACTGGGCGTGCGCGGAGATGGAAAAGCGTTACAGCCTCATTCAGGAGGTCGCGGCGAAGAACCTCGTCGAATACAATTCGATCGTCAAGGACGACCCCGAGCGGGAGCAGCAGCCGTACATCGTCATCTTCATCGACGAGCTGGCGGACCTGATGATGACCGCTCCGGACGAAGTCGAGGAGTCCATCTGCCGCCTAGCGCAGAAGGCCCGTGCCGCGGGGATCCACCTCGTGCTCGGCACGCAGCGCCCGACGACGGACGTCATCACCGGTCTGATCAAAGCCAACGTCCCCTCCCGCATCGCGTTCAAAGTCTCCCAGCAGATGGATTCCCGCATCATTCTCGACCAGGGCGGCGCCGAAAAACTGCTCGGTCGCGGGGATATGCTCTACTACCCGGTGACGGCGATGAAGCCGATTCGCGTGCAGGGCGCGTTCGTCGACGGCAAGACCGAGGTCGTCGCCGTGACGGAATTCATCAAGCAGGCGGTTTCCGCGTCCTATAACGAGGAGATCATGTCCGAGATCGAGCGGGAAGCGAAGCTGTGCGGCGCTTCCAAGCGTGCGAAGCGCTCCGACGGCGAGGAGGGCGAAAACGAACCGAAGCTGGACGACAAGTTCTTCGAGGCGCTCGAAATGGCGATCGACACGCAGAACGTATCGACCTCCATGCTCCAGACGCGGCTCGGATTGGGCTACGCCCGTGCCGCCCGGATCGTCAATACCATGGAGCAGAAGGGCTACATCGGCGAATTCGATTCGGCGACCAAGAAGCGCCGTATCCTTATCACGCGTGAGGAGCTGATGGAGCTGAAAATGAAGCAAACGGACGACGCGGACGATGCGTAGGCGGCTGCTTTTCCCGCTTGCGCTTCTCCTCCTGCTGCTTTCCGCCTGCGGAGCGGAAATCGACGAGGAACTGGCGACGCCGTTCGAGCGGCTCGCGAATTCCTTGCGGACCGGCGACGTGCAAGCCTACGAATCGGCGTTCCCGCCGGACTTCTGCAGCGCCTATCGGAACGAAGCTCCGAACCTTTCGGAAACAATTGCGCTCCTGCTTTCCGAATCGGCGGAATTCGACGTCAGCGCATACGGCGAGGATTCTTCCGTCGCCTGCGAGATCGTTAGCGCCGAGCGATGCGACCCGTCGCTTTACGAGGGTACGTTCGAGTTCGCCAACCTCAATTTCTTTTCGACGACCCTGCCCCGGGCGGACGACGCGATGCAGGTGACCGTGACGACGACCCGTTCCGGCTCGTTCGACGAAAAGACGACGGAACAGGTGTACGTCCTGCTGCAATACGGCGGCACCTGGTACCTGCACCCGAAGTATTTCGGCACGGTGCTGAACGATTGATTTTTCGGGGGGCAAGTAAAACAGACGCTTTCCGCGCAAGGCGAAAAGCGTCTTAGTCTATCCTAAAATTTCAACGGATACAAAAATACAAAAAATATCGTTTCGGAGACGGACACGTGCCGACTCCGAAACTCCTTAAGAGAAAACAGGCGATGGCGGCGTCAGAAGTGGCGCAAGCCGAGCCGGTTTTCGATGAAAGGGGGGTATTTGGGGGGAAAACACAGAGCAAGGAGGAGCGTAGCGACGCCGTCGCGATTGCGTTTGCCCCCAAAAATTAATAGAACGTCGCGACGACGGGATCCGGCGCGGACGCGTCCTCGATGTCGATCGCCGTCAGCACGGGACCGCGTGCATCGTACAGCTTGTGGTAGGCGATTTGGATCTTCCCCGTAATAACCACCCAATCGCGGGTCTTGAGCTTCTTCTTCGCCCAACCCGTGCAGACCACGCCGCGATAGGTGATGTCCGCCGCACAGCAGGTCATAACGTGCCGCCCGACTGCAAACGCCTCGTCGCGACCGCCGCTTCTGGCGACCATGCCCTTGAAGCGGACGGTTTTTCCGTCGTACTTTTCCATCTCTTCGGAGATGTCGCGGTACCATTCCGCGTAATCCTTGTCCTCGATCTCGACGATCGGGGCGTCGATGTCAAACGGGAGCGGGTCCTCGATCTCGTCGTACTGAATGCGACCGTCCGTGTACTCGTACGCGATGGACGCGCCACGGCTGATCGCACGGACCAGTTGGTGCAGTTCCATGACGTCCTGTTCGGGTTTGACCCGGTTGAAAATGACGATCT
>CANQVQ010000123.1 GCA_947627335.1 uncultured Clostridia bacterium
CCGCCAGTTTTTCGCCGAATACGCGGGTCTTTTCCGCACGGAAGGACTCGCTGCCGTTCATGTTGCGCGGCAGACCGCAGACCAGCAGTTCCGCGCCGAGCGTCTTGACCTGTTCCGCACATTTCCGCACCGCGTCGTTCAGTCCCGTGACAGATACGGTGCCGACGGCGGAGGCGAGCAGTTCGCCCTCGTCCGAAAGCGCAAGCCCGACCCGTGCGTCCCCGAAATCGATCCCGGCGATCCGCATGAAAAAATCAACCTCTTTCCAGTTTTTTGCCGCGTATAAACCGCACGGACGCGGGACAGAATACCTTTGGAACCGCCGAAAAGGCGGCGACGAAAGAGAAAGGGAAGGGCAGACGACATGGAATTTCCGCAGAAACGAAAAGCGCCCTACCGTCCCAACGCGGACGTCCATTGGGGCGACCGCTACACGCATCCGATCCAGTCCGCTCCCCGGCGGATCGACGGCGGTTTTTATGACCTGACCGACGATTTCATCGGCGAAATGTGTCTTTACAGCGAAACGGATCCGTCCGGCAGCTATACCGGCTATCCGCGTGACGACGACACGCCGATCCAGGACGCGGACGATCTTTGACGGATCTACGGGACCCGTTCCGGTCGGAGGAGAGTTTCTCTTCCGACCGGTTTTTTGCCTTTAACGCCCCAGAATGCGTCGGATCTCCATCGCGAGCAGTGCGGAAACGCGGACGGACGTGTTGACGTTCGGGTGTCCGCCCCCGCCGGTCTCGCCGGGAATTTGATACATCGAATCCACCTGCAGGTAGTACGCCTGCCCGGCTTCCCGGTCGAAGGTTTCGACCGCCTGGCGGACCGCGTCGCACTTGCTCTGGTCCATCACGCCGTAGCACCAGACGATCGGCTTGCCCGGGTACGCGGCGCGGACCTCCCGCAGCAGCGAGAGCGCCGCGGGGATGAATTCCGCGTCGGTCACGCCGCCCCACGCGTCGTTCGTCCCGGCGTTGACGACGGTCAGATCGGGGATCCGCAGACTGTGATCCCACTGTCCGCCGGTCGGCGTTTCCCATTGGAACGCCTGCCGCAGGGTCATGTCGGCACGGTCGCCGTTGCAGTTGGCGACGATCCCCTTGCCGGACGCACCGGCGAGCAGGACCTCCGCGTCGAGCAGTTCGGCGGTGCGGTAGGCGTAGGAGCGGGAGGAATCCTGCTCATGGACGCTGTATCCGACCGACGAGGACGGACCGACCACGCCGTAGCCGCAGGTGATGGAATCCCCGATGAACGTCAGCCGCAGCGGCTTCTCCGCCGGCGGGTCGAGCAGCGCGGGCGACTCCCCGAACAGCACGGCGCTTGCGACGCGCACCGAAACGTTCCCCTCCGTCACCCGCAGGACGCGGACCGTATGTACGCCCTCCGGCAGCCCTTCGACGATCAGTTTCTCATTCCCGTTCGCGACCGCGAAGCGCTGCGGGACGCCGTCCGTCCAGACGCGCAGGTAGGCGGGCTGGGGGTCGGCATACGGACCGAAGTTAAGGAAAAAACCGCTCCCGGCGAAGCGGAAGGCAAATCCGCTGTCGCACCACGGCAGGGCGAGTTCGCCCTCGGCGGGCAGGAAGGTCTTTCCGAGCGGGCGGAAGCCGGACGGGGAATGCAGGGGATGTTCGCTGTAGGTCAACATATTTTTGTCCTTTCGGGGTGGGATTTTACAGGTCGATGGGGCGGTGTTCCGCCGCGGAGCGATAGATCGCGAGGATAAGATCGACGGGACGGCGACCCTCCCGCAGGTCGATAAGCGGCTTTCCGCCGGTGCGCAGGGCGCGGATGACGTCGGCGAACTGCTGCGCGTGACCGTAGGTGGAAAGGGCGGTCGGCACGGACGCGGACGAACGGGTTTCGGACGGGGAGACGACGTTTTGCGTTTCGCCGTTCGGCAGGTCCCAGCGGACGATGGAGGTTTCCTCCAGCGCGATGCTGCCCAGGTCGCCGTTCAGCTCCAACCGACGCGGATAGCCCGGACCGACCGACGTGGTCGCCTGGATCACGCCGAGCGCCCCGGAGCGGAACTCGACGACGGCGGACAGCGTGTCCTCCACCTCGATCCGGCGGGACAGCGTCTTGGAGAGGGCGTAGACGCTCCCGACGTCCCCGGCGAGGTAGAGCAGCAGGTCCACCCCGTGGATGCCCTGGTTCATCAGTGCGCCTCCGCCGTCCACCGCCTTCGTGCCGCGCCAGCCGCCGCTGTCGTAGTATTCCTGCGAGCGGTGGTACTTCATATAGATGTCGGCGCAGACCAGCTTCCCGAGCCGTCCGCCGTCCAGCGCGTCCTTCGCCATGCGGACCCCCTGCGAAAAGCGGCTCTGCGCGATGGAGGACAGCAGCACCCGGTTCTTTTCGCAGGCTTCCTGCATTCGGTCCAGCTGTTCGGACGTGATCGCCATCGGCTTTTCGACGATGATGTGCTTTCCGGCGTTCGCGGCGGCGACGGCGGTCTCAGCGTGGAACCCGCTTGGCGTGCAGATGTTGACGACGTCCACGTCCGGGCAGGCGAGCAGCTCCTCCAAGCTCGCGAACGCACGCACGTTGTGCCGTTCGGCAAATGCGGCGGCAGCCTGCGGTCGGACGTCCGCCGCACCGATCAGTCGGGCGTCCCCCGGCAGGTCGGCGAGCGCGTTCGCGTGGAAATCCGCGATGACGCCGCAGCCGACGATCCCGAATCCGATGGGGTTTTCCATACGAAATCAACCCTTTCCGACGTGTTCTTTCTTTGTCATTTTAACAAAAATCGCTCCTTTTGTCAACAGTTTCCGAAAAATCCCTTGACAGTTCGCGCCGAAAGGAGTATTATGAGATATGGAAAGATAACGAGTGTTTCCGACCCAAAGAAAAGAGGAGTTATTTTGAAGAGGATCTACAATTTTTCCGCCGGTCCCTCGATGCTGCCGCTTCCCGTTCTGGAGCGTGCCGCCGCAGAGATGACCGATTACAAAGGCAGCGGGATGTCCGTCATGGAAATGAGCCACCGCTCCGCCGTCTACCAGCAGATCATCGATGAAACGGAGCAGCGTCTGCGCACGTTGATGGGCATTCCGGACAACTACAAGGTGCTCTTTCTGCAGGGCGGCGCGACGACGCAGTTCTCCGCCGTTCCGCTCAACCTCATGACCGGGAGCGGCAAAGCGGATTACATCGTCAGCGGGCAGTTCTCCGGCAAGGCTGCCAAGGAAGCCGAACGGTTCGGCGAAGTCCGCGTGGTCGCGACCTCGAAGGACCGCAACTTCGCCTACGTCCCGTATGTGACCGAATTTAACGCGGACGCGGACTATGTCCATATCTGCTACAACAACACCATCTTCGGCACGACGTACCCGTACGTCCCCGCGACGGGAAAGATCCCGCTCGTGGCGGATATGTCCTCCGGGATCCTGTCCAAGCCGATCGACGTGACCGACTATGCGCTTATCTACGCGGGTGCGCAGAAGAACATGGGTCCGTCCGGGCTGACCGTCGTCATCATTCGCGACGACCTCATTCACGATCCGCAGCCGATCTGCCCGGTCCTTATGCAGTATAAGGTGCAGGCGGAGAACGGCTCGATGTACAACACACCGCCGTGCTACGCGATCTATATCGCCGGTCTGGTCTACGAGTGGCTGCTGTCCATCGGCGGGCTGACCGAGATGCAGAAGATCAACGAAAAGAAGGCGGGAATGCTCTACGACTTCCTCGACGGCAGCAAGCTCTTCCGCCCGACGGCGGACAAGGACTGCCGCTCGCTCATGAACGTCTGCTTCGTCACCGGCGACGACGCGCTGGACAAGAAATTCTGCGCGGAAGCGACGGAAGCGGGCTTCTCGAACCTGAAAGGGCACCGCTCGGTCGGCGGAATGCGTGCGTCCATCTACAACGCCATGCCGGTCGAGGGCGTCGAATCGCTCGTCGCGTTCATGGAAAAATTTGAAAAGCAAAACGGCTGACACCAATACAGAAAGGACCTATCGCCATGCGTGGGATAGGAAACAGGTGCAAAACCATGAAAACCATACGTCTCTTCAATTCCATCAGTCAGGTCGGGCTTGACGCGTTCGACCCCGCGAAGTACGCGCTGACCGCGGAGGACGCGGACGCCGAAGGCATCCTCGTGCGTTCCGCCGTGCTGCACGATACGCCGTTCCCGCCGTCGCTGACCGCCATCGCCCGTGCCGGAGCGGGGGTCAACAACATTCCGCTCGAACGCTGTGCGGAAAGCGGGATCGTCGTATTCAACACGCCCGGCGCGAACGCGAACGGGGTCAAGGAGCTGACCGTGCTGGCGCTTCTGCTGGCGTCCCGCCGCGTGGCGCAGGGCATCGAGTGGGCGAAAGCGCTCAAGGGCGACCCGGAGCTTTCCAAGAAGGTCGAAAAGGGCAAGTCCCAGTTCGTCGGACCGGAACTGCGGGGCAAGACGCTCGGCGTCATCGGTTTGGGTGCGATCGGCGGTATGGTCGCCAACGCGGCGGACAGCCTCGGCATGAACGTCATCGGCTGCGACCCGTT
>CANQVQ010000124.1 GCA_947627335.1 uncultured Clostridia bacterium
CCTGCGGGCGGACGCGTGGCACCACCGTTCCGACGCGCTCTCGTCGGTCGGGTCGCTCGCCGGGATCGTCGGCGGCATGGCGGGGTATCCGCGTGCGGACGCGCTGGCGGCGGTCGTGCTGTCGGTCGTGGTGCTGTTCGTGGCGGTCGGGATCGCCCGGGATTCCCTGCGGCGGCTGGTGGACCGTGCGGCGGACCCGGAACTGACCGCGGAACTGCGCAAGGCGGCGGCGTCCGTGCCGGGCGTGCTTTCGGTGGACGTGTTCCGGACGCGTCTGTTCGGGGAACGGGTGGACGCGGACGTGGAGATCGGCGTGCGGGCGGACCTGCCGCTGCGGGAATCGCACGAGATCGCCGAGCGGGTGCGTGCGGCGGTCTGCGCGTTCGAGCCGGTCAAGGAATGTACCGTACACGTCAACCCGAAGGAGGACGCCTGACGAAAAAACGAGAGAATACAATAAAATATCGTTCCGCAGGCGGGCGTGTACCGCCGGAGGAACACAATAAGAGAAAAACGGTGAAGGCGGCGTCAGCATTGGCGCAAGCCGAGCCGTTTTTCGACCAAAGGGGGGTATTGGGGGGAAAAAGCAGAGCAAGACAGCGCGAAGCGGTGGCGACGCGATTGCGTTTGCCACCCAAACATTTTTTTGCGAAAAAAACGAAAAGTTTTGCTTTTCCCCCTTGACAAACCCGGGAAAATATGATAAGGTTAGTACTGGCAATTTGTTGCCCATGACCTTTCACGGAGGTGAAAAAGATGAAACCGACTTATCAACCCAAGAAGAGACACAGAAAGATGGAGCATGGCTTCCGCAAGAGAATGGCGACGGCAGACGGACGCAAGGTCCTCAAGAGACGCCGTGCGAAGGGCAGAGCGCGTCTTACCTACTGAGAAGAGCGAGGGTGCGGTGGAACGGAAGAAGCTGTATCCCCTCAAGCAGAACCATCTGTTTGCCCGGGCGTACCGCAAGGGGAAGGGATTTACCTCTCCCTCCCTTTCGCTGTATGTTCTTTCGGGGCGGGACAAGTCCCGGACGTACCTGGGGATCACCGTTTCCAAGAAGCGGGGCAACGCCGTGACGCGCAACCGTGTCAAGCGTCGCATCCGCGAAGCCTATCGGTTCTACCTGCCGGACCTGCCGGGCGGGAAGCTGCTCGTGCTGGTTGCGCGGGAGAACGCCGTGAGGGCGAGCTATTGGGATCTGCGCGAGGAGCTCGGTCTGCTGCTTGCGCGGGCCTGTCTGCTCGGCGCGGCGCCGTGAAGCGCCCGATCCTGCCGGTGCGGCTGGTTCGCCGTGCGCTCATTGCGCCCGTGCGGTTCTATCAAAAGCATATCTCTCCGTCGCTCCCGCCGTGTTGCCGCTATGTGCCGACGTGCTCCCAGTACGCCATCGAGGCTATCGAAAAGCGGGGGGCATTCGTCGGTCTTTTTTTGACAGTGCGGCGGCTGCTCCGCTGCAACCCTTGGGGCGGGTTCGGTTACGACCCGGTGCCGGAACGGACGCGCAAGAAGCGCCGAAGTGCCGGAAACAGCCCTAAAAAACCGAAACCACTCTGAAAAGGTGTTCTGATTTATGCAATTCATCTATCTGCCGTTCAGTTATATCATGAAGTTCTGCGTCTGGATCGCGCAGAACTCCTACCTGTTCGGACTGCTCTTTTTCGCACTGGTGTTCCAGCTCCTTTTGCAGCTTCCGCTCGGGCTCAAGCAGCAGAAGTCCCAGATCGCCCGTGCGAAGATCCAACCGAAGGAGCTCGCCATCCGCGAAAAGTACGCCGGACGGACCGACCGCGTCACGCAGCAGAAGATGCAGACGGAAATTCAGGAGATGTACCAGAAGGAAGGGTTCAGCCCGTTCTCCGGGTGCCTGCCGCTGCTGATCCAGCTGCCGTTGATCTTCATCCTGTTCGCGATCGTGCGGTACCCGGTGCAGTACTCGTCCTCGTTCACCGACGAAGCGGTGGATCGGATGGTGGAGATCGTGCAGGAAGCCGATCCGTCGTATGAAGGCGGCAAGGAGGATATGGCGGGGCTGTTCGCCCAGTACGCCTACACCTACGCCGAGGACATCCGTGCCAATCTGGAACCGGAAAACGACGCCGCCAAGGAGGCGGACGCGATCCTCGCTTCCCGCATCGGCACGCTCGGCGAGCGGACCGAACCGGGCGAGGGCGAGGAACAGACCTACGCAAACGGCTACCAGAAGTACTTACTGACCCCGAGCGACCGCATGACCTACCGCGAACTGAACGCGGTGGACATCGTCGAGACGTACGGCGACGGCTACGTCGCGTCGCTCAAGGAAGCCGGGGCATTGCCGGAGGACTACCACTTCGATCGGGTGGACATTTCGGGCATGGTGCCGGATTTCACGTTCCTCGGCATCAATCTGCTGCGCAATCCGTCGTTTTCGGGCAACCAGACGTGGCAGGATTGGATGCTGCTGCTCGTGCCGCTGCTCGTGTTCCTGTCGTCGTTCCTGAGCACCAAGCTGATGCGGCATTTCCAGCCCGCACAGGTCGGTCCGGACGGCAAGGAGGTCGGCACGGGGCTGTTCATGACGGTCGGTATGCCGTTGATCTCGACGGTGTTCACGCCGGGGCAGTTGGAGGAAATGAAGAAGGAATATCGCGGAAAGCAGAAAAAGAAGAAGGTCATCACGATCGAGGTGGACGAGGACGACGATTCCTACCGCGATCTGGAGGTCAGCCCGTCTGCCCGCGTGGAAGCCGCACGTCCGAAGCAGGACGGCGGGAAGAAGTCGGGCGGTCGGGAGGATCTGCCGTACCGCAGACCGACAAAGATTGAAATGCTCTCCGCGGAGGACGACGAGCCGGCGGACGGTTCGGCGGACGACTCGTCGGACAGCAAGGAAGGATAAACAGATGAAAGAAGTCATTTCGACCGGAAAAACAGTGGAGCAGGCGTTGGAAACGGGTGCCGCGCAGTTGGGCGTGACGGCGGACCGTGCGTCCTACGAGGTGCTTGAGGAGCCGAAAAAGGGGCTGTTCGGCATCGGTGCGTCGGACGCGAAGCTGCGTGTCTACCTGCCGGAGGAGGAACCGACGGAGGAAGCGGAGGAACCCGCGGAGGGATCCGTGGAGGAACCGTCCGACGGAGAACCGGCGGAGGAGCCTGCTGCAGTCTCGGGCGTTCCGGCGACCCGTGCGATGCACTTCCTCGAGACCCTGATCGAAAACATGGGGCTTGACGCGACGATCGAGGTGGTTTCGCAGACGGACGAGGAACTTTCGCTCAACATCACGGGCAACCACCTCGGCGCACTGATCGGTCGCCGTGGGGACGTGCTGGAATCGCTGCAGTACCTCACGACGCTCTCGGCGAATATCGGCAACGAGGGGTACTACCGCATCTCCGTGGACGCGCAGGGATACCGCGCCAGACGTGCGGAGGCGGTGCGTGGGGTCGCACGTCGCATGGCGGAGAAGGTGCTTCGGTACCACCGTGCGTTCTCGCTCGAGCCGATGTCGCCGTATGAACGGCGGATCGTGCATTCGACCTGCCAGGAGATCCCGGGCGTGACCACGCATTCGATCGGCGAAGGGGACGACCGCCGCGTCGTGATCTCGCCGGAGAAGCCGCCGCAGCGTCCGTTCGGGGAGTAAGGAAGCAGGAAAAAAGGGTTCGACGTTGGTCGGACCCTTTTGTATTGGGGGGCGTTCAGCGGTCGGTGATGTGGAGTTCCTGCTTTAGAGCCCTTTGCAGAACGGCGGAAACGTTGACACCGCTTTTTTCCGCCTCAAAGTTCAGCCACGACGGGAGCGTAACGTTTCGCCGCACCGTCCGCATATCCTGCTGCCGCCGATATTCCGCAAAATCCACGTCCACCAGCGACACGACGTCGTCCTCCGCGTCCGTCTTTACGGCGTCCGGCTCCGAAGGGGTCGGAAGCGGTTCGTTTTCGTCCTCCATATCGATTCCCATCAGCCCGATCGCGTCCCGCGCCATTTCCAGCGCGTCGGCGTAGTCCTCCCCCTGCGTGTTGATCCGGAAGTCCGGGATCGAGACGACGATGTGGTCTTTCCCTTTGCTTAAAATGACCGGGTATGCAAGTTTCTTCTTCGATTTTTTTGCTTTCATCCTGTCGCCCCCTTATGCTTGCATTATACACATTGCGTGTGTATTTGTCAAGACGTTTTTGAATTTTTTTTGCGTTCTTCGGAAGACGGGGGGACGAAGTGAAGAGTGAAAAGTGAAGAGTGAAGAGTTAAAAATCGGCAAGGCGAATGCCTTGCCGATTTTTGGTGGAGAGTACAGGGCTCGAACCTGTGACCTACTGCTTGTAAGGCAGTTGCTCTCCCAGCTGAGCTAACCCTCCGGGTCGACGGGCATAGTTTACCACATCTCCCGCCGGTTTGTCAAGGGGGTCCGCCGATTTTTTCAAACGCATTTTTTCCGGGTGAGGGGTCTTTTTTCGGGGGTGAGGGGTCGCCTGTCCGGG
>CANQVQ010000125.1 GCA_947627335.1 uncultured Clostridia bacterium
GTCTGCTGCTCCCCGCCGGGGAGTCGGTCTGCACGGCGACGACCCTTTGCCCGTTTGATGACGGCGGGAAGCTGCCGGCGGAGGTGGACGGCGGGCGGATGCGCGTGGTGTACGCGATCCGGGACGTCAGCGTCGTCGCTGACCCGCAGACGATCTGAACGGGAGATACGAGGGGGACGAGAGGAGAACGTGCGGGGGTTGTGACAACCCCCGCGCCCCCGCAGTCTGGGGGTGTTATAAGGGAAAGGCAAAAGGGGGGACTTCCCCGTTTGTCCGTGCGCTTTGGTTCGCACCCCCAAATTCGCCTGACTGCTGTCGCAGTCTGCGCCCCCAATTCAGGGAAATGCCTAAAAAAATACGGGGAGAACGTGCGGGGAATTCCATTCCCCGCCCCCTTGTAGTCGCGCCCCGTTTTGCGCGAATTTCCATTTGCGGGTCAAAAAACGACCCGCATTTGCCGTTCTACCGCTTTATAAAGCGGCAAAACGGCAAAATCATGGAAATTCGTTCGGATTTTTTACCCCTCAGCCCCCCGATTTACCGTCAAATGCCGGCATTCGTCGGCATTTGACAGCGCGACCCCCAAATTCGCGAGGCTCCTCTCGGAGCCGGCGCCCCCAAATTTACGAAACGCCTTGAAGAAACGGCGAAAAACGCCCCGCGATCGCGTTTACGCGACCGCAGGGCATTCGTTTTTTGCACAAACGCCGTTTTCTGATGCGTACCCGAGTGCCGGGGGACCTTCCCCGCACGGAAATGACGCCAAATCTGCGGACACGTGCCGCACGCTCCGAACACATCGTGTTCGGAGCAGTGGCACCTTAAGAGAAAACCGGCGAAGGCGGCGTCAGCATTGGCGCAAGCCGAGCCGTGTTTTCAAACGTGCCGGCAATGCCGGCACGTTCCGAAAGGGGAGCCTCCGAGGGGAAAACACGGAACAAGGCGGAGCAGCGACGGAGTCGCTTGCCAGCCGTAGTGATCGCGGTCCCCCCTCGGAAAAAGCCTATACCTCTGTGCGCCCTTCGATCGCCCGCAGCAGGGTGGTGTTGTCGGCGTATTCCAGCGTCCCGCCGACCGGCAGACCGTACGCGAGCCGCGTCACGCGCACGCCGAGCGGCTTGAGCAGTTTGCCGAGGTACATCGCCGTCGCCTCGCCCTCCACGCTCGGGTTGGTCGCGATGATGACCTCCCGCACCGTCCCGTCCAGGCGCGAAAGCAGTTCCTTGATCTTCAGCTGTTCCGGGCCGACCCCGTCCATCGGGGAAAGCACGCCGTGCAGGACGTGGTAGCGTCCGCGATACTCGTGCAGCGCCTCGATCGCCTCGAGCGCACGGTTATCCTCGACGCACATGATCACGCCGCCGTCGCGTTCCGGGTCCTCGCAGCAGCGGCAGACCTCGGTTTCGCTGAAGCACTGGCAGACCGAACAAAGCCGGGTCGCCCGCTTGACCTCGAGCAGGCTTTCGGCGAAGGCGCGGACCTCCTCCTCGTCCATTTCCAGCACATGATAGGCGAGCCGGACCGCACTTTTGCGCCCGATGGCGGGCAGGGAGGCGAAGTGCAGCGCCAGTTTTTCCAGAGCCGGCGTCATTTCAGAACATCCCGGGCAGGTTCATACTGCCGGTGATCTTGCCCATCTCCTGCTCGTTGGTCGCGTCCACCTTGCGGATCGCTTCGTTGACGGCTGCGACCAGAATGTCCTGCAGCGTTTCCAGGTCGTCCGGGTCGACGACCTCCGGCTGCAGCAGGACCTCCGTGACCTCCCGCGTGCCGAGGATCTTGACCGTGACGGCGCCGCCGCCCGCCTGCACCTCGTACTCCCGCGCATCCAGCTCGGCTTGCTTTTCCGCCATCTGCTCCTGCATCTTCTGCGCCTGGCGGATCATGGAATTCATATCGGACGGACCGCCGCCCATCCCTTTCGGCAGTTTGACTTTCATTCGGTCGGTTCCTTTCTTTCGTGAGACGCTTGGTTTATGTGAGTTCCTCGATCGGGTTCGGACCGCTTTCGCCCGGGGCGCGGTCGCGGAAAAGCAGGACGTAGGGTTTGCCGGTCACGGCGCGGACCGCGTCGGCGAGCGCCTGCGCGTTGCTCCCGCGTTGGAGCATTCGGTTGGTGAACGCGTCGGCGAGGACGACGAACCTGTCCCCTTCGACCGTCGCCGTCAGCTTGCGCACATAGGGCAGGAGGTCCGGGTGTCCGGCGAGTTCCTCGGCGAGTTCGGCGTACTGCGCGAACGCGTCGGCTTGCTTTTCCGCCGTCGGTTGTTCCGCGTCGTCCGCCGGTTGGGGCGTAGTTTCCTGCGGCGCGGACGGGATCGGTTCCCGCGGCGTGGCGACCGGCGGGACGAACCCCTTTTCCAGCCGTGCGACGCGGGCGGCGAGGGCTTGCGGGCTGTCGTTCAGCGAGAGGTCGCACAGCCGGATGGCGGCGAACTCCAACAGCATTTTTTTATTCGTGCTGTAGCGGGTCATGCGGCTCTGCGTTTCATCCAGCAGGGAGCAGATCCAGAACAGCGCTTCGGGCGTAAAATAGGACGGAAATTCCTGCAGGAGCGACGTCGCCTCGGCGGAAAACCGCAGATCCGACCGCTTGACCCGTCCGGCGGTCTGCCGCAGGACCAGCAGGTCCCGCGCAAGCACCGAAAGGTCCTCGAGGAACACCGAAAGGTCCTTCGACGAGCGGTACACCTCGCCGAGCACGTCCAGCGCCCCCGGCGCGTCCTGCTTCGCGCAGGCGCGGTAGAACGCGAGCAGACGGTCCGCGTCGGCGATGCCCAAACGGTCCCGCACGATCTCCGCCGTGACCGCGTTCGCTTCGCCGACCCCGGCGGTGCAGGCCTCGAGGATGGAAAGCCCGTCCCGCATTGCCCCGTCCGCAAGCCGTGCGAGCAGCTCCGGCGCGCCCTCTCCGAGCGAAATGCCCTCCTGCCCGGCGACGAAGCGCAGCCGTTCGGCGATGACTTCCTCCGACAGGCGATTGAAATCGAAGCGCAGGCAGCGGGAAACGATGGTGGCGGGCAATTTGGAAAGCTCGGTCGTCGCGAGGATGAACACGATGTATTCGGGCGGCTCCTCCAGCGTTTTGAGCAGGGCGTTGAACGCCTCGTCCGAGAGCATATGGACCTCGTCGATGATGTAGACCCGTTTTTTCAGCACCGACGGGGGATAGACGACTTCCTCCCGCAGGGCGCGAATATCGTCCACGCCGTTGTTGCTCGCCGCATCGATCTCCAGCACGTCCGTCGAAAGCCCCGCGTCGCTCTCCCGGCAGGCGGGACAGCGATTGCAGGGGTTTCCGTCGACCGGCGACTCGCAGTTGACCGCCTTGGCGAGGATCTTCGCGACGGAGGTCTTTCCGGTGCCGCGTGTGCCGCAGAAAAGGTAGGCGTGGGCGACGCGGTCCTCCCGGCACTGCGTGCGCAGGACTTCCGTGACGTGGCTTTGCCCGCAGACCTCGTCGAACGTCCGCGGACGCCATTTGCGGTAGAGCGCCTGATACACGAAAAATCCCCCCATACGGCAAAATTGACGGCAAAAAAGAAGAAAACAGGGTACGCAAGATGACCATACAGCCGGGTTCGAGCAACGCTTCCATCCGTAAACCCCTGCGCGACCTCAAAACAGGCGACCCCGCGGCACATCCGCGAGACTGCTTAATGCTGCTTGGTTCCCCACCTGACATGGTTCACAGGCGCGAATTGCGCGGGACCCATTTCTCAACGGCTTTGCAGAGGCGCGGCGACACAAACCTTGCCCTCATCCCGGCATATCACCCCTGCTGGAGCGGATTGCAGGTACAAGGCACCGCTAACTCCCCGGATAGTATGGTCATCTTCCATACCCCGTTCCCCCGTCGGGCGCGCCCGACCGGGTTCTCACAAATCAAGTATACCACAATCTCCGCCGATTTGCAAGGGTTTTTTTGAATTTGGCGAAACCTTTTTTCCCGCGTCCGTCCCACGGAGGCGGGAAAGCCGAAACGAAGGGGTCGTGCGGTCGGTCGACTGCGTCCCGTTTTTTTGCCCTTTTGACGGAAAATGAAAGAAAAGAAGCGAGTCATGAAAATTTTTGAAAGAATTTGACGGAAAACGGTTGACAAACCCAAAATTTTCTGCTATACTGAAAATACGAACAGAACAGGCAAAGGAATTGTGGAAAATGTTGAGTGTGGAACGGCAGGAACGGATCCTGGCGGCGCTGACCGCCAACCGTTCGGCGAAGGTATCGGATCTGGCGCTGCTGACGGGGGCGTCCGAATCGACGGTCCGGCGGGATCTGGCGGCGCTGGCGTCCGCGGGGCGGCTGCGCAAGGTCCCGGGCGGCGCGTCCCTGCCGAACGCGGAAATGCTTCTGCACGAGCCGGACATGAATGAAAAACTGCGGCTCCATCAGCCGGAAAAGGAAGCTGTCGGGCGGTACGCCGCGTCCCTGCTGGAGGAAAAC
>CANQVQ010000126.1 GCA_947627335.1 uncultured Clostridia bacterium
ATGCCACGCCGAACCGTCGAAATAGCGGGCGGCCTCCTTGTCGGCGACCATGAACATCGAATAGAACCCCAGACCGAAATGCCCGATGATGCCGCTTCCGCCCTCGCTTTCGTACTTGGAGATGAAGTCCACCGCACCCGACAGGGCGATGTTGTTGATGTAGGTATCCACCTCGTCCTTCGTCATGCCGACGCCGTTGTCCGTCACGGTCAGCGTGCGCGCCTCCGCGTCGGCACGGACGTCGATGCGGTAGCCGTCCGACGCACCCTCCGGCGCTTCGCCGAGGGAAACCAACCGCTGATGCTTGGTTTCCGCGTCGCAGGCGTTGGAAAGCACCTCGCGCAGGAAGATGTCCTTCTCGGAATACAGCCATTTCTTGATGATCGGAAACAGATGCTCGGTATCCACCGAAAGCGAACCGTTTGCCATTGAAAATCACGTCCTTTTTCTTTGATACAGCCATTATACCGCCTGTTTATGAAATAATAAGCGGTCAAATATGTACATTGTGTTAAAATTGGCACTCGCAACAAACGAGTGCCAATTCTATTTCCCGGCAGGCGGGGATCAGTCGTCTTCGCCGAAGGCGCAGGCGATCTCGCCGTCGAACGGGTCCTCCAGTTCGTCGCCAAAATCGTCGTCAAGTTCCTCGTCGAGCGCGTCGGCAAGATTTTTCGCCTTGCGGTCACGCAGGAGCAGCCACGCGCCGCCGGCGCCGTTGAGCGCGGAAAGCAGGGCGAGCTTGCCGGAGTAGTTGCGCGAACGGCTCCAATTGGAGAAGCTGAGCAGCAAGAGCAGGACCGCCTGCACCAGCAGGCAGAATCCCACGACCGTCTTGGGTTTTCTCATCGTGAAGAACTTCCTTTCGTTGGTAAGATGTCTATATTTTTATTTTCGTTCAGGCGTCGGTCCCCTTGCAGGTCAGCTTGAGGAACGCGTTGATGAACCCGTCAAGTTCGCCGTCCATGACCGCCTGGATGTTGCCGGTCTCGTAACTCGTGCGGTTGTCCTTGACGAGCGTGTAGGGCATAAAGACGTAGGAACGGATCTGGCTGCCCCATTCGATGTTCATCTTGTTGCCGGTGATGTCCTCGATGCGTTCGAGGTGTTCCCGCTCCTTGATCTCCAGCAGTTTGCTCTTGAGCATCCGCATGGCGGTCTCCTTGTTCTGCACCTGGCTGCGCTCGGTCTGGCAGCCGACGACGATGCCGGTCGGGACGTGGGTGATGCGGATGGCGGAGTCGGTCTTGTTGATGTGCTGACCGCCCGCACCGCTCGACCGATGCGCCACGACGATCAGATCCTCGTCGCGGATCTCGATGTCGTCGTTTTCGTCGGTAAATTCCGGCAGCACCTCGACCGACGCGAAGGACGTGTGCCGACGACCGCTGGAATCGAACGGAGAAACCCGCAGGTAGCCGTAGGCGTTCGTCCCCTCCACGAGGAAGGAAACGCTCTTGATGCCCGCTTCGTCCCCGTCGAGGTAGTCCAGCACCTTCACGCGGAACTTCTTGCGTTCGGCGTAACGGGTATACATCCGATAGAGCATCTGCGCCCAGTCCTGCGCTTCCGTCCCGCCCGCACCGGGGTGGATGCTGACGATGGCGTTGTTCGCGTCGTACTCCCCGCACAGCAGGATCTCGATGCGCTGCTCCTCGTATTCCTTCCGCACGGCGTCCAGATCGGCAAGCACCTCGGGGACCGTGCTTTCGTCGTCCTCCTCGATCGCCATGTCGATAAGCACGGACACGTCGTCGAACGACGCACGCAGACGGCGGTAGTTCTCCAGAAGCGACTTCTTGACCTTCAGGCGCTTGAGCACCTTCTGGGAGGACTGCGGGTCGTCCCAGAAACCGCTCTGCCCGGTCTGCTCCTCGAGCGACTGCACCTCGCCGACCAGCGAATCGTATTTGATGGAAACCTTCAGATCGTCGATACCGGCTTCCAGTTCGCGAAGCGACAGCTTCGCCTGTTCCAATTGAATCAGCACGCACGTTTCCTCGAATCTTTTCTTGATACCCCCATTATAGAGGAATTTCCCCGCTTTGTCAAGAGCGGATTTGCCGTTTTCTGCATTCCGAAAGGAAAAAGCGCCCGATGAAAGGCACTTTTCCACCGCTTCTGTAAGCCGGGTTCTGTCTTGAACAATCATCTATCTTGGACGCGTGTCGCCACGCGCCTCCTTGCCACCCGTGAAGCTGCCGAGCAAGCTGAACGCTTCGGTGGGTGTTGCTCCGGATAGGGTTTACATGGCCGCGCCGTCTCCGACGCGCCGGTGGGCTCTTACCCCGCCTTTCCACCCTTACCGCAAAGGAAACCCTTTTACGGCGGTATCTCTCTGTTGCACTGGCCCTGAAGTCACCTTCGGCAGACGTTATCTGTTATCCTGCTCTGTGGAGCCCGGACTTTCCTCACCGCGTCGCCGGGTCGCCCCGACGCGCAAGCGCGATTGTTCAAAGCGGTGCGTTTATTATAGCACGAAAAATTTCTTTTGTCAACCTATTGATTATTTGCCTTTTCGCGGATATAATAGACAGTAGAGTTTTGTTTTTACCGAATTTTTCCATACGACATACGGAGGCGTTTTCATGCTGCAAGACTATGCGGAGTCCCTGCGGGGCAAACGGGTCTGCTTCGTCGGGCTCGGCGTGAGCAACCTGCCGATCCTCGAACTGCTGCTCCCCCACGGGGTGCGGTGTTCCGTGCGGGACAAAAAAGACCTGCTCGCGGAGCGCCCGGAACTGTCTCCCCTGCGGGAACGCGGGGTGGCGTTTCGGTTCGGAGAGGGGTACCTGTCCGACCTGACCGAGGACGTGATCTTCCTGTCCCCCGGCGTCCGACAGGACCTTCCCGAATTTCTTCAGGCGAAGGCGAACGGGGCGAAGCTGACCAGCGAACTGGAGGAATTCTTCCGCCTCTGCCCCTGCAGGCGCATCGGCGTGACCGGGAGCGACGGCAAAACCACGACGACCACGCTGATCGCCCTGCTGCTGCGTGCGGCGGGCAAGCGGGTGCATCTCGGCGGCAACATCGGGGAAAACCTGTTCGTCCAGCTCGACGGGATCCGCCCGGAGGACTACGCCGTCGCCGAACTTTCCTCCTTCCAGCTCATGAAGCTGACTTCCTCGCCGGAGATCGCCCTGATCACCAACCTTTCCCCCAACCACCTCGACTGGCACCGCGATATGCGGGAATATGCCGACGCGAAGGCGAATATCTTCGCCCATCAGGACCCGTCCGGGCTGCTCGTGCTCAACCGCGACGACCCGTACGCCGCCCGCTACGCCGAACAGGCGCACGGCCGCGTCCGCTGGATCTCCGGCGAGGAGAAGCTCCCGAACGGCGAGGACGTCTGGTTCGACGAAGCCGGCGTCCACCGGGGGGAGGAGCTGCTGCTGCCGGACGGGGACATCCTGCTGGTCGGGCGGCACAACCGCTACAACTACGCACAGGCGATCGCAGCCGTCGGCGACCTCGTCCCGACCGACGCCCTGCGCGAGGTCGCACGGACCTTCGGCGGCGTGGAGCACCGCATCGAACTGGTCCGCGAGAAGGGCGGTGTGAAATTCTACAATTCGTCCATCGATTCCAGCCCGTCCCGCACGGCCGCCTGCCTGAACAGCTTTGAAAAGCCGGTCGTCGTCGTCTGCGGCGGCTACGACAAGCAGATCCCGCTCGCCCCGCTCGGTCCGCTGTTCCGCGAAAAGGCGAAGGCGGCGGTGCTCTGCGGGCAGACGGCGAAAAAGATCGAGGACGCCCTGCGGGAAGCCGGCTACACCCGCTTCGTGCGTGCGGATTCGTTCGAGGAAGCGGTCCGCACGGCGGCGCAGATCGCCGAACCCGGGGACAGCGTCGTGCTCTCCCCGGCTGCCGCCAGCTTCGACCAGTTCCGGAATTTCGCCGAACGCGGCGAGACCTTCCGGCGCATCGTCAGGGACCTTTAGGAAAGGAGAACGCCATGGAGCGCATTTACGAGATCGCAAAGCAGCTGACCGCCCTGCCGGGTGTCTCCGGCGACGAGCAGCGTGCGCTGGGGCGGGTGCGGGAACTGCTCGGCGGGTACTTCGACGAGACTTTCCTCACCCCCGTTTCCAGCTTTTTGGGCGTCCGACGCAGTAAAAACCCGTCCGCCGGGACGGTCCTGCTCGACGCACACCTCGACACGGTCGGCTTCATCGTGACCGCCGTCTGCGACGGAGGGTTCCTGAAGGTCGCACCGATCGGGCGCATCGCCGAAAAGAACCTCTCCGCCTCGGAGGTCTGGATCTACGGCGAAAAGACCATCCCGGGCGTGTTCGCCGCCAAGCCCCCGCATCTGCAGGAGCCGGGGGAGAGCGAAAAGAAGATGTCCCTCTCGGATTTCGCGATCGACACCGGGTACACCCGCGAAACGCTCGAAACCCTCGTGCGCGTCGGCGCCTACGTCGGCTTCAAGGC
>CANQVQ010000127.1 GCA_947627335.1 uncultured Clostridia bacterium
CCCTTGATCTGGCTGCGCGACGAGAACAGCACCGAGTTGACCGACACGATCGCGATGCCGATGACGGATGCGGCGGAAAGCAGGAACATTCCGTGCCCGGTGAGGTTGAGCACATACAGGTCCAGCAGCATCGCGACCGTCGAGGCGAGGGAAACCAGCATGAACGTCCGCAGTCCCGCCGCATGGCGCTTGCTCGAACGTTCGCAGCCGATGACCGCCGCGAGGAGCAGCGAAAGCGCCGTCCGCAGCAGGATCGAATAGAGGTTGATACCGCTCGCCCACTCCCCGAGCAGGCGGGCGACCGGATCGACCGTGGTCAGCAAAATGTCCATAAAAAACCCCTTCCTAACGATCCCGGCGGACGCCGGGACTAATGCCGGCGGAAAAACGACTGCCGCCGTCCGGGACGGTTCTGCCCGTACAGTTCCTCGGCGGCTTCGGTGAACGCCTGCTCCTCCGCCGTCGGGGTCGTCGGAGGCGGGAGCGTCTCCTGAATCCCCCGGATGCGCTCGATCAGCAGTTCGACCGTCGTTTTCTGCCGCCCGCCGGGGGCGGTCTCGTCAACCGGGACCAGTTCCTCGAGGTCCTCGGAATAGGCGTGCGACAGGTACAGCGACAGCTTCGCGCACGCCGGACCGATCAGTTCGTACAGCACGCTCGACGCGAGGATGATCGTCTCCAGCGCGACGCCGGTCTCCCCGCCGAGCGTCCGCGCACCGAGCGCCGCAAGCCCGATCGCCACCCCCGCCTGCGGGATCAGCGCAAGCCCGAGGTAATTCCGCACCTCCTTCGGCTTGCGGACGGACAGGCACCCGAAAAACGCCCCGAAATACTTGCCGACGATGCGCACAAAGAAGTACAGCACCCCGACCGCCAGCAGCGGCACGCTCCCGACCGACCCGGACGTCCCCGTCAGCGCGTCCAGCCGGAAGTTCAGCCCCGACCGCACGAAGAACAGCAGCAGGATCGGCGGACTGAAGTAGTTGAGTTGCTTGAACAGTTTGTCGTCGTCGGTGATGTTGATGTAGACCGTGCCCATCGACATACAGCCGAGCAGCGGCGAAAGGTCCAGCATCGCGCAGACGCCGCAGAAACCGAACAGCAGGGCGACGGAGATGATAAGCCGATTGTCCGTCGAACGCTTCTTCGGCATGAGCATCTTCATGAACAGCCCGAACAGCCCGCCGAGCAGCAGCACGCCGATGTTGATAAGCAGCGGACGCGCCACGTCCCACACCTGAAAGACCGCGTCCGCCGAAAGGAAGGACAGCGCGAGCGAGATCGCGACGCTGTAGGCGATCAGCCCGACGATGTCGTCCAGCGCGACCACCTGCAGGAGCGTGTTGACGAAATCTCCCTTCGCGCCGGTCTGCCGAATGGTCATGACCGTCGAAGCCGGCGCCGTCGCCGCCGCGAGCGCCGCGAGCACGACGGAGAACGCAAGGCTCAGGTGCAGCAGGAAATACAGCACGGCGAACACCGCGACCGACGCCAGAAGCGACTCGAACAGCGTGATGACGACCACCTTTCCGCCGTTCTTCTTCAGCACGGAAAAGCGGAAGAATTCCCCGGTCGAAAAGGCGATGAACGCCAGCGCGATGTCCGAAAGGAAATCCATTCCGTCGATGACGTCCTGCGGGATCAAATGCAGGCAGTAGGGACCGAGCAGGATGCCGGTGAGGATGTACGCCGTCACGTTCGGCAGGCGGAGCAGTTTGGTCAGCCGCGTCATGGCGAAGCCGCAGAACAGCATGAACGCGACGGAAATGATGACCGACGCGACGGGAGACATTCCCGCAAGCGTTTGGTAGAGGACGTTCAGCTTCTTCGCCGCCTTTCATGGGAATATGTGCGGAAATGCCCCCCGTCCGACAGGCGGGGAGCATATCCGAAAGTACAAGCCGTCCTTCGGGCGCCGTCAAAGCAGGGCTGCGATCAGCGCGACGACGCCGGCGAGCAGGAGCAATCCGCCGACGAGCACCGGCAAAACACAGCCGCAGCACCCGCCGCCGGGACCGTATCCGACCCACGGACGCCCCCAGCCGAAGACACGCCGTCTGCGGTACCCCATATGCGGGGGAGGCGGGGGAGGAGGCGGACGGTGACCGCCGAAGCCGCCGGGACCCCTGCGCGGACCGCCGCCCCATCCGGGACCGCGTCCGCCGCCGAAACCGCCGCGGGAACCGCCCATTCTGCCGGGACCTGGCATCGCACAGCACTTCCTTTCAAAAACCGTCGAACGGACGGAGGAACCTTATTCCTCCGCTACTTCAAACTTATACCCGACGCCCCAGATGGTCTTGAGCGTCCACTTATCCGACGCGCCCTCCAGCTTCTCGCGCAGGCGCTTGATATGCACGTCGACCGTCCGACTGTCGCCGAGATAGTCAAACCCCCAGACCTTGTCGAGCAGTTGGTCGCGGGTGAAGACCCGGTTGTAATTCGACGCGAGGAAGTAGATCAGATCCAATTCCTTGGGCGGAAGATCGACGGGCTTGCCCTTGACTTTCATTTCGTATTTCTGGTGGGAAATCTCAAGGTTGTCGAAGCGGACCACGTCGCCGTCGGCACTGTCGTGCTTCGCGTAGCGCCGCAGGACCGCACGGATCCTCGCGCAGACCTCCTTCATGTCGAAGGGCTTGACGATGAAGTCGTCCGCGCCCAACTCCAGACCGAGGACCTTGTCGATCGTTTCCCCCTTCGCCGTCACCATGATGATGGGCTTGGAGGAGAGCTTGCGGATCTCCTGACACACCTGCCAGCCGTCCATACGGGGCATCATGATGTCCAGCAGGACCAGATCCGGCTCGTAGGTGCGGAACAGGGAAAGCCCCTCCTGTCCGTCGCAGGCGGTGCGCACCTCGTACCCTTCCTTCTGCAGGTACATACAAAGCAGGTCGCAGATGTTGCTGTCGTCGTCGATACAAAGAATTCTTGTTGCCATGGAAATCTCTCCTTTCTGCCTTTTCTGTCCATAGTATACCGCAATTTTTACCGTTTGTCAAGGGGTTTTACAAAAAATGTGGTTTTTTTCGTCAAATTTATTTGTGAATAAAATTTCTATTGCAAAGTGTCCGAAAATGTTGTATCATGAAGGGGAAGAAACTCGAAAAAGGAAAGGCTTTCGCATATGAAACTCGGCATCGTCGGGCTTCCCA
This sequence comes from uncultured Clostridia bacterium, assembly GCA_947627335.1. Classification (GTDB taxonomy): domain Bacteria; phylum Bacillota; class Clostridia; order Oscillospirales; family CAG-382; genus Coliplasma. The sequence goes on from CANQVQ010000127.1 coordinate 3,159, forward strand.
ACGTCGGGAAGAGCACCCTGTTCAACGCACTCACCAAAGCCGGCGCCGAAAGCGCCAACTACCCGTTCTGCACCATCGACCCGAACGTCGGAGTCGTCCCGGTGCCGGACGAACGGCTGGAGAAACTCGCCGCCCTGTACCACCCGAAGAAGGTCACGCCCGCCGTCATCGAATTTGTGGACATCGCGGGACTGGTCAAGGGCGCGTCCCACGGGGAGGGGCTGGGCAACAAGTTCCTGTCCCATATCCGCGAGGTGGACGCGATCGTTCATGTGGTTCGCTGCTTCGGCGGGACGGACGTCATTCACGTCGAGGACAGCGTCGACCCGGCGAGGGACGTGGACATCATCAACACCGAGCTGATCCTCGCCGACCTCGAACTGCTCGAGCGCCGCATCGACCGCACCCGCAAGCAGGCGAAGGGGGAAAAGAGCGCCCTGACCGAGCTTGCCGCTTTGGAGCGGATCCGGGAAGCCCTGTCGGACGGGAAGAACGCCCGCAGCGTATCGCTGAGCGAGGAGGAAAAGGTCCTGCTCGCCGACCTGCCGCTTCTTTCCGGCAAGCCGGTCATCTACTGCGCCAACGTGGACGAAGCGTCCCTCTCCAAACCGGCGGAGGAGAATCCGTACTACGTCTCGCTCAGGGATTTCGTCGAAGCCGGCGGGGAGCAGGCGGAGATCATCACGGTCTGCGCGGGGATCGAAGCGGAGCTTTCGGAATTGAGCGAGGACGAACAGCAGGCGTTCCTGGCGGAACTCGGCGTGACGGATTCCGGGCTTGCGAAGCTGATCCGGGCGTCCTATCGGCTGCTCGGGTATATCAGTTACCTGACGGCGGGCGAACCGGAGGTGCGTGCGTGGACCATCGTGCGCGGGACCAAAGCGCCGCAGGCGGCGGGAAAGATCCATTCGGACTTTGAACGCGGATTCATCCGTGCGGAGGTCGTGCCGTGCGAAGTGCTTCTGGAGAAAGGAAGCTACAACGCCTGCAAGGAGGCGGGTCTGGTCCGCTCGGAGGGCAAGGACTATGTGATGCAGGACGGCGACGTCGTGCTGTTCCGGTTCAACGTCTGAAAACCTCCGCTTCGGCGGAAAACGCAAATCGGCTGTGCGAACCCTTCTCCGTTCCGTACGGGCGGGGCGCTTTCGCATAAGATAAATGAAACGTTTTTGGGGATTTTCAGGGGACCTTTTTCCTTAGGTTATAATATGAAGTGCAACAAGTGAAAAAAACATAGCAACTCAGAGAGAAATCCTTTATAATGGT
>CANQVQ010000128.1 GCA_947627335.1 uncultured Clostridia bacterium
GCAGTCGGCGGTGCGGTCGGGAGAGGGGCAGTTCTGCGCTTCCAGTGCGCGAAGCTCCCCGATCGGACCGCTGATGCACCGTTCGAGCGCTTCGCCGTCCGCGCAGACGCGTCTGCTCTTCTTTCGGATGCGCCGGAAGAACGGGGCGAGCAGCCGCTTGCCGAACCGCCGGACGCCTTTTTCGTCCCGCAGGTCGTCCTCCCACTTGTAGTAGGCGAACAGCCCGAACGCGGACGCGGTGAACGAAAACACCTCGTCGCACACCAGCACCGGCTTCTTTCGCAGCTTATACGGGCATCGCGCCTTCCGCACGGTCGGCTCTTCGCCGCAAAGCGACAGCCGAAGCAGGCTCAGCGCCGTGAAATCGTAGCTCAGGAAGAAGCGGGAAACGTGGCTCAGGCGCTTGCCGCTGTACCGGCAAAGCCCGCAGTAGACCGCGTCGTAGAAATTCGCTTCCTTCACGAGCAGCTCGTTCCGGACCGGGCGAATATAGCCGAACACCCACACTCCTCCTATCTGAAGGTAAGGGGAGTCGAACCCGTGCCGGTTTTCACCGGCTGATTTGCGCCCATGCTTCGTCAAAGCCCTTGACAATACGTCGAGTATTCTCTGCGGGCTTTTTCTCGCCTGAACACAAATCCGCTCGGTGAAAACTGCTTTGCACTTCACGCGGAGGGATTTTCGAGGGATTTTGCGTGCGACCGAGGAAGCCTTGCTGGCGCAAGGCGACGATGGTCAAGCGGAAAAGAACCGGAAAGACCCTGCGAGAAGCGGTACGGGTTCGGCTCCCCTCACCTTAACAATTGATTATAGCACAAATTTTTGTAAAACGCAACCGTTCCCGGAAAAGAAATTTGAATTTTTGCCCGGTTTTCCGGTGAATTTTTTGCGACGGGGCGGAAACGGGCGAAAAAATTTTGCCGGAAAGGAAAAATTTTGCCGGAAAGGAAGTGTTTTTCCGATTTCGGGCGTATAAAAGAAATGGAAAAGACGGGTCCTGTCGAAAAGACGGGCGCGAAAGGGGCGTGCGGCATGAAAGAGGTCACATTGCGGCGGGAGGAGCTGTTCCTCTGCCCGCAGGCGTTCCGAACGGCGAACACGGCGGGGCGGCTTCGCCCGGTCGAACCCTGCCCGGTGCGGACCGAATATCAGCGCGACCGCGACCGCATCACCCACTGCAAGAGCTTCCGCCGCCTGATGCACAAGATGCAGGTCTTTCTCGCCCCGGAGGGCGACCATTACCGCACCCGCCTGACCCACACGCTCGAGGTCGCCCAGATCGCCCGCACGATCGCCCGTGCGCTCTGCCTCAACGAGGATTTGACCGAAGCCGCAGCCCTCGGGCACGACCTCGGACACACCCCGTTCGGGCATTCCGGCGAACGTGCGCTGGATCGGCTGTGCAGCGGCGGCTTCCGCCATTACGAGCAGAGCCTTCGGGTCGTGGACAAGCTGGAAAACGACGGGAACGGGCTGAACCTGACGTACGAGGTGCGGGACGCGATCCTGCACCATTCCGGCGAAAACCGTGCGTCCACCTGCGAGGGTCGTCTGCTGAAGCTGGCGGACCGCATCGCCTACATCAACCACGACATCGACGACGCCTGCCGTGCGGGACTGCTGACGCCGGAGGACATTCCGAAGGACATCGCCGACGTCATCGGCAGGACCCACAGCGACCGCATCACCTCCCTCGTCACGGCGGTCATCGACTACGGCGTGGAGAACGACGTGGGCATGGTCGAACCGTACGGGGAGGTCATGGAAGCCCTGCGGCAGTTCCTGTTCGAGCGGGTCTACCGCCACGCGGTCGCGAAGAGCGAGGAGGAGCGGGTACACGCGTTGATCGGCTTCCTGTTCGAGTACTTCTGCAAGTCCCCCGAGCGGATCCCGCCGGAGTACCGCAAGTACATCGGGGAGGACGGCGTGGAGCGTGCCGTGGCGGACTATATCGCCGGTATGACCGACCGCTTCGCGATCCATTGTTTCGAGGAGCTGTTCGTGCCCCGGGTCTGGGGCTATTGAGCCGAAAGGAGGGGGACGGGTGGCGTTCACCAAACCGTTTCTGGAGGAAGTCAAGCGGCGGACGTCCGCGGTCACGCTGATCTCCCGCTTCGTGCAGCTGCGCCGTGCGGGGTCGAACTGGGTCGCCCGCTGTCCGTTCCACAGCGAAAACACCCCGTCGTTCACGGTCTTTCCCGCGACGAACAGCTACTACTGCTTCGGCTGCGGTGCGGGCGGGGACGTCATCACGTTCGTCATGCAGGCGCAGGGGCTGGACTACCGCGAAGCCGTCGAGCAGCTCGCGTCGGAAGCCGGGGTCCCGGTGGAGGAGGACGGAACCGTGCAGTCCGCCGGTCCGTCGATCCGCAAGTCCCGCCTGCTGGAGATCAACAAGCTGGCGGCGAAATTCTACTATTCCTGCCTGCAAAGCCCGCAGGGGGAGCCTGCGCGGTCCTACCTGCTCGAAAAGCGCCGTTTCACGGAGCTGACCGTCCGCCGCTTCGGCATCGGCTACGCCCCGGACAGCTGGGACGCCCTGAGCCGCCACCTGCTCGCGCAGGGCGTGACGGCGGAGGAACTGACGCTCGCGAACCTCGGCGGCGTCGGACGGAAGGGCAATCTGTACGACGTGTTCCGCAACCGGGTCATGTTCCCGGTGTTCGACCTGACCGGCGAGGTCGTCGCCTTCAGCGGACGGCGGCTGAACGAGCAGGACGAAAAGAAATACGTCAACACCAGCGATACCCCGGCATTCAAGAAGAGCCGCGTGCTGTTCGGGATGCAGGTCGCGAAGAACCACGCCGAGGAAGGGCTGATCCTGTGCGAAGGCGCGCCGGACTGCATCGCCATGCAGCAGGCGGGCTTTGAAAACGCCGTCGCGACGCTCGGGACCTCCATCACCGGCGAACACGCCCGTCTGGTCGCCCGTTTCACCAAGCGGGTATTCCTCGCCTACGACGTGGACAAAGCCGGTCGTGCGGCGACCCTGCGGGGCATCAACCTGCTCGAACAGGTCGGCGTCGGCGCCCGCGTCATCAACCTCGGCGACGGGGATTCCAAGGATCCGGACGAGTTCATCAAGAACCACGGCGCGGAGGCGTTCCGCGAGAAGCTGCGCGAAGCGGTCGGGCAGGTGGATTACCGGGTCGGGGAGATCCTCTCCCGTTACCGATTGGGCGAGCCGGACGAGAAACTGCGGTGCGGCGCGGAGCTGGCGTCGTACATCGCCGCCCTGCCGAACCGCATGGAGCGGGAGGTCTATGCCGACCGTGCGGCGGAGCAGTTGGAGGTGTCGAGCGCGTCCTTCCGCGAGGAGGTCGAACGGCGCGCACGCGCCCTCGCCGCGGGCGAACGGAAAAAGCGGACCGAGCTGGCGTCGCGTTCGCTGCTGGATTACGGCGACGACGTCAACCCGGACAAACTGCGGTATTCGTCCGAAGCGTCCCACGAGGAAGCCGTGCTGGGGATCCTGCTGCTCAAGCCGGAATTCGGCAAAGCGGCGGCGGGATCGCTGGAAGCGGCGGACTTCGCGACCGAGCTGAATCGGCGGCTGTGGACGCTGTATTCCCCCGCGTTCGCCGAGGGGAGCGAACCCGACCTGACCGGCGGCGGGGAACTGTCCGTCCGGGAGATCGGGGCGGCGGAGGGCTACCGGGCGGCGCGGGCGACCCTCGGGGACAATACCGAACGGGTCCTCGCGGAGCATATCCAAGCCCTGCGGGGCTTCCGCGAACGGAAAACGTACGACGAGGCGCTCGAACAGGCGCCTGCGGACGCGCTGAACGCGTATCTCGCGGCGGCGCGAAAGAAAAAGAGCGAAAACGGAACCGGACAGAAAGGAACAGGCAAATGAAGGACGATTTTTTCACCCCGAAGGAACTCGAGGAAGCGAAGAACCGCGGCACCATCCGACCGGAGGAGGTCCTGCGGAAACTGGAGGACGAGGACGCCTCGCTCGCTTCCCTTGAAACGCTCTGCGAGCGGTTGGACGAAATGGGCGTCGAGGTGACGGGGGACCTGCAAAGCGTCAGCTTCGACTTGCAGGGGGACGACCTCTTCGAGGAGGAGACCGCCGACGAAAGCATGGAGGACGCCGAGCTGCTGCTCTCGCAGGAGGGCGTCGCGACGGACGACCCGGTCCGTATGTACTTAAAGGAGATCGGCAAGGTCCCGCTGCTTTCGGCGGAGGAGGAACTCGCCCTTGCGGAAAAGATGTCGCAGGGGGACGTCAAGGCCAAGCAGCAGCTGGTCGAAGCGAATCTGCGTCTGGTCGTCAGCATCGCGAAGCGGTACGTCAACCGTGGAATGTTCTTCCTTGACCTGATCCAGGAGGGCAACCTCGGGCTGAT
>CANQVQ010000129.1 GCA_947627335.1 uncultured Clostridia bacterium
CCGTCGCCCTTATCGCCGGACGCGCCGAAACCGAGTGCAGCGGCAACGTCACGCGGGAGCGGATCGAACAGCTGCGGGAGATCGGCGTGGACTATATTTCCAGCGGGGCGTTGACCCATTCCGCCCCGATCCTGGACCTGTCGCTCAAGAACCTGCACCCCGTCGCACCCTGACGGAACGGAGGCGCCTATGGACAGAACCGAACGAAAGGACCGCATTCTGCAGCTTCTTTTGCGGGAACGGGGACGTCCCGTCCCGGGGAGCGAACTTTCCGCGTCGCTCGGCGTCAGCCGGCAGAGCATCGTGCAGGACGTCGCGCTGCTGAAAGCGGCGGGATACGAGATCCTGTCCACCGCACGCGGGTACTGCCTGTCCGCCGTCCCGTATCGGCAGCGGGTCGTCAAGCTGCGCCATACCGACGCGCAGATCGAGGAGGAGCTCAATACCGTCGTGGACCTCGGCGGACGGGTCGCGGACGTGTTCGTCAAGCATAAAGCCTACGGCGAACTGCACGCGAAGCTGGCGATCAGCTCCCGCCGGGACATCCGCAGCTACCTGGAAGCCATTCGGACCGGGAAATCCGTCCCGCTCAAGAACCTGACTTCCGATTATCACTACCACACCATCGAAGCCCCGGACGAAACCGTCTTGGACCTGATCGTCCGGGCGTTGCAGGAGAAAGGTATGCTTGCCGACCTGCTGGATTACGAATACGAAGGAGAACACGACCGTCATGTCAATGGAATTTCACAGAAGACTGCCCAGCCCTGAGGAGGTGCGGCAGACCTACCCCCTCTCCCCCGTCGCCGCCAAGCGGAAAACCGAACGCGACCGCGAGATCGCCGACGTTTTCACCGGCGCGTCCGACCGCTTCCTGCTGATCATCGGACCCTGCTCGGCGGATTACGAGGAATCGGTCATGGATTATGTCAACCGCCTCGCGAAGGTACAGGAGCAGGTGCGGGAGAAGGTCCTTATCATCCCCCGCGTCTACACCAACAAGCCCCGCACGACCGGGGACGGCTATAAAGGCATGGTCCACCAGCCGGACCCGAACGGCAAGCCGGATATGCTCGCGGGGCTGCTCGCGATCCGCAGTCTGCACGCCCGCGTGGTCACGGAGACCGGGCTGACCAGTGCGGACGAGATGCTCTACCCGGAGAACTACCAGTACCTTTCCGACCTGCTCTCCTACGTCGCCATCGGTGCGCGTTCGGTCGAGGACCAGCAGCACCGGCTGACCTCCAGCGGCATCGACGTGCCGGTCGGCATGAAGAACCCGTCCTGCGGGGATCTGTCGGTCATGCTCAATTCCATCATGGCGGCGCAGCACCCGCATACGTTCATCTACCAGGGGTGGGAGGTCAGCACCACCGGCAACCCGCTCGCCCACGCCGTCCTGCGCGGCAGCATCGACAACGACGGCAAATGTATCCCGAACTACCACTACGAGGACCTCTCCAAGCTCTACGAGGCGTACGCCGCGAAGGGGCTGTCCAACCTCGCCTGCATCGTGGACACCAACCACTACAATTCCAACAAGAAATACGACGAACAGGTCCGCATCGCCAAGGAGGTCCTGCATTCCCGCCGCCATTCGGACGACATCCGCCGCATGGTGAAGGGGCTGATGATCGAAAGCTACCTCGTCGACGGGAACCAGAAGATCGGCGGGAGCTGCTACGGGCAGTCCATCACCGACCCCTGCCTCGGCTGGGAAAAGACCGAAAAGCTGATCTGCGACGTCGCCGACGCCCTGTAACGCGAGGAGGACACACGATGGACCGTATCCCGATCCCCTTCCACAAGCTGTCCCCGGAAGCGATCCCGCCGTCTTACGGCAGCGCCTGCGCCGCCGGCGCGGACCTGTACGCGCTCTCGGACGGACCCGTCGAGATCCCCGCCGGAAAGACCGTCCTGCTGCACACCGGCATCTCCCTCGCGATCCCGGACGGCTACGTCGGGCTGGTGTTCGCCCGCAGCGGACTTGCGACCAAGCGGGACCTCGCCCCCGCCAACAAGGTCGGCGTCATCGACAGCGACTACCGCGGGGAGCTGATGGTCCCCCTGCGCAACCACGGCGAAACGGCGCAGACCGTCCTGCCCGGCGAACGCATCGCCCAGCTCGCGGTCCTGCCCTGTCCGCCCGCCGTCTTTACGGAGACGGACACCCTGCCGGACACCGTCCGCGGGACCGGCGGCTTCGGTTCGACCGGTCGGACCTGAAAAACGGAGCCGTTCGGGGAAATTTCGGAAAATTTTCCCCGCAAAAGGGCTTGACAAGCCCGTCGAAATCTGTTATAATATCTTCCGCCTGCCGGGGGAACGGTTTTTCGGTCCCACGACGCGGGAAATTTCCTTGCCGCGTCCCGTGGCGCGGTCATATGTCCAAAAGGAGGTGTCTGAGAGATGGAGCAGAAGCGTCTGTACGAAACCATGTTTCTGGTCGACAACACGCTCGGCGAAGAGGCCGTCAAAGGTCTCGTCGCGAAGTTTACGGATCTCATTTCCGCGAATGCGGAGATCGAGAGCGTCAACGAGTGGGGCGTTCGGAAACTGGCGTACCCCATCGAAGACTTGACGGAGGCGTATTACGTTCTGGTTCGGTTCCGGTCTGCGCACGCATTCCCCGCCGAACTGAATCGTATTTACAATATCACCGACGGCATTCTTCGTTCGCTCATCCTCGTCTGCGAGGAGTAAAAACGATTTTCAGAAAGGAAGAGATGGAGCATGGCATCTTTTAACAAAGTCATCCTGATCGGCAATCTGGTTGCGGACCCGGAACTCAAGAAAACCCAAAGCGGTGTTTCCGTCACGTCCTTCCGCATCGCCGTCAACCGCCGGTACGCCCGGCAGGGCGAACAGCAGCAGACGGATTTCATCGACATCGTCGCCTGGCGCGAACGTGCGGAATTCGTCACGCGGTTTTTCACCAAAGGCAAGCCGATCCTCGTCTGCGGGCAATTGCAGTCCCGCACCTGGACGGACAACAACGGGCAGAAGCGCTATGCGACCGAAGTCGTCGCGGACGAACTGAGTTTCGTCACGAACAAGAACGACGGTCCGTCCGGCGGCGGGAATTACGCGGCGCCGTCCGACGCGCAGCCCAACTACAGTTCCCCGCCGGAAGCCGGATTTGAGGACCTTTCGACGGACGACGAACTGCCATTCTAACTTAACAGAACAGGAGGGTTCCACATTGGAGAACCAGGAAAACGAACAGGTCGTGGAGCAGACCCCCGTCGAGGAGACCGCCGCTCCCGCGGCGCCCGCTTCGGAATCTGCGTCCGCTCCCGCCGCGGAAGCGCGGGAAGCGCGTGACAGCAAGCCGCCGGTGCGCGGCAAACGCCGCAAGAAGGTCTGCATCTTCTGTGCGGACAAGATCAAGCACATCGATTACAAGGATATTCCCCGCCTGCGCAAGAATCTTTCCGAGCGGGCGAAGATCCTGCCCCGCCGTGTGACCGGCACCTGCGCGATGCATCAGCGTCAGTTGACCCTTGCGATCAAGAACGCCCGCATCGTCGCGCTGCTCCCGTATATCACGGACTAAAAAGTGTTGGGGGCAAACGCAATCGCTTTTGGGATCGACGTATGTCCGTCTCCGAAACGATTTTGATTGTATTCCTATCGGACTTTTTCAAAGAACCAACCGTCCATGCGAAAAACATGGACGGTCTTTCTTTCTGCGGAGGAAACCTGCCATGACCGAACGGATTCGCGCCATCTTTGCGCGGGAAGGCATCACGGAGCTGCGCTTCCTGCCCTTCCGCGAAGCGCGTGTGCTGAACGCCCGCCTGCTCCCGCCCGGGATGGAGAGCGTGCTCGTCCTGCTCGCGCCGTACGACTGCGGGGAGCCGTTTACCGACGGCGTTTCCGCCTACGCGCACGTCGAGGATTACCATCGGTTCTTCGACGGGCTGTTTGCGCGGACGCTCCCGGAACTGCGGGAGGCGTTCCCGGGACACGCGTTTTACGGCTTTGCCGACCATTCCCCGCTCGACGAGAAGGACGCGGCGGCGAAGGCGGGGCTGGGCGTGCTGGGCTGCCATTCGCTGCTGCTGCACCCGCGTTACGGAAGCTATTTCTTCCTCGGCTCCGTGCTGACCGACCTCGTCCTGCCCTGCGAAGCGCACCCCGTGCGGACCTGCGAAGCCTGCGGGAAGTGCCTGTCCGCCTGCCCGGTCGGGGCGGTGACGGAGACCGGCATCCGGGCGGAACTTTGCCTGTCCGCCCTCTCCCAGAAGAAG
>CANQVQ010000130.1 GCA_947627335.1 uncultured Clostridia bacterium
GTCCGGGAAGTCCTCGGCGTTTCGCCGGTCGGCGAGGAAGCGCTCGGCGAGGTGGTGCTCGGCGCACGGCAGTACGCTGCGCTGACGAATGCGAAGCGGCATTTGTCCGACGCGCTCGGCGCGCTCGACGGCTTTTCGCAGGACGTCGCGGGGCTTGACATGGAGCAGGCGCTCTCGTCGCTGGAAGAGATCGACGGCAGGACCGCGACGGAGGAGATCGTAAACGAGATCTTCTCCCGCTTCTGCGTCGGAAAATGAGGGGATTATGACGAACTATCAAGCGGAAACACTGGACGTCGCGGTCGTCGGTGCGGGGCACGCGGGTATCGAAGCCTCCCTCGCCTGCGCCCGCATGGGACTGCGCACGGCGCTCTTCACGCTGACGCTGGACCTCGTCGGCAATATGCCCTGCAATCCGTCGGTCGGCGGGACCGGCAAGGGGCACCTCGTCTTTGAACTGGACGCGCTCGGCGGGGAGATGGGCAAAGCGGCGAACGCCGTCATGCTGCAAAGCCGTATGCTCAATGCCTCGAAGGGTCCCGCCGTACATTCCCTGCGTATGCAGACCGACCGCGTCGCCTACCGCGCCTACATGAAACGGACGCTGGAGCAAACGGCGAACCTTTCGCTGATCCAGGCGGAGGTGGTCGGCGTGCGGGTGGAAAACGGCAGGGTCCGCGGGGTGGAAACGGCGTTCGGCGGGTTTTACCCGGCGACCTGCGTCGTGCTTTGCACCGGGACGTCGCTGCAAAGCCGTATTTTCGTCGGCGAAAGCAGCTACGAAGCGGGCGCGGACAATACCGTCCCGGCGAAACGGCTCTCGGAAAGCCTGCGGGAGGCGGGGATCCGTCTGGTGCGCTTCAAAACCGGCACGCCGCCACGCGTACACGCGGACAGCGTGGATTTTTCGGTCATGGAACTGCAGGAGGGCGACCCGGAACCGACCCTGTTCGGCACGGACGAACCGGCGGTCAACCGCCTGCCCTGCTACGTCACCTACACCAATGCGGAGACGCACCGCATCATCCGCGAAAACCTGCACCGCTCCCCGCTCTACTCCGGCGAGATCGTCGGCACCGGTCCGCGCTACTGCCCGAGTATCGAAACCAAGATCCTACGATTCCCCGATAAGGAGCGGCACCAGATCTTCGTCGAACCGATGGGGCTTGACACGAAGGAGGTCTACCTGCAAGGGCTTTCCTCCTCCCTGCCCGAGGACGTGCAGAAACAATTGGTACACAGTATCCGTGGGCTGGAGCATTGCGTGTTCATGCGGACCGCCTACGCCATCGAATACGATTGCTGCGACCCGACCCAGCTCGACGCGACCCTGCAATTCCGCACCGTTCGCGGGCTGTTCGGCGCCGGGCAGTTCAACGGCACGTCCGGCTACGAGGAAGCGGCGGCGCAGGGGCTTGTCGCAGGTATCAACGCGGCGCTGCTCTGCAGGGGGGAGCCTCCCCTGCTGCTTTCCCGTGCGGAAAGCTATATCGGCACGATGATCGACGACATCACGGTCAAAGGCACCGACGAACCCTACCGCATCATGACCTCCCGCAGTGAATACCGCCTGCTCCTGCGGCAGGACAACGCCAAGGAACGGTTGATCGGCTACGGGAAACGGGTGGGACTGGTGTCGGACGAGGCGTACCAAGCCTTTCTCGCCGAGGACGGGCAAAAAAAGCGGGAACTCGACCGCCTGCAAAGGGAGCACCTCCCGCCGTCCGCATCGCTCGACGAAGCGCTGACCGCCCACGGGTATTCCCCCGCCCCGACGGGGATCGGAAAGGTGGAATTCGTCCGCCGTCCGTTCCTGACGCTGGACGACCTGTACGCGCTCGAGGAGAATCCGCCCGCCCTGCCGCCGTCCGTGCGAAAGCGGGTGGAGGTCGAGCTGAAATACGAGGGGTACATCAAGCGACAGGCGGAGGAAGTCAAGCGGTTCGCCCGCATGGAGGAAAAACGCATTCCGCCGGACATGGATTTCCATGCCGTCGGCGGACTGCGGCTGGAAGCACGGCAAAAACTGACCGAGCGCCGCCCGGAAACCGTCGGCAAGGCGTCCCGTATCCCGGGCGTATCCCCGGCGGACGTGTCGGTGCTTCTCGTGGCGATCGCGCAGTACGGGCATGACCGCGAAAAGAAGGGAGAGGACCATGCAGACGATTGAACAACTGATCGAGACCCACCTGCCCGACCTGACCGAGGAGCAGTCCCGCAGACTGCTTTTCATCGCCGAACGGCTGACGGAGGTCAATCGGGTGCTGAACCTTACGTCGCTGACGTCCCCGGAGGAGGTCGCCCTGCTGCACTTCTACGATTCGCTGTCCCTCCTGCGAAGCGGACTGTTCGTCGGGGAGCGGACCGTGCTCGACGTCGGCTGCGGCGGCGGCTTCCCGTCGCTTCCGCTCGCCGCCTGCACATCCTGCCGCGTGACCGCGAACGACGCGACCGCGAAGAAGCTCCGTTTCGTCGAGGAGACCGCCAGGGGCGCCGGCATCGCGAACCTGTCCGTCCTCTGCGGACGTGCGGAAGAACTCGGGCGACAGAGCGCGTACCGGGAAAAATTCGACGTCGTCGTGTCCCGCGGCGTAGCGCGGATGAACGTCCTGTGCGAATGGTGCCTGCCGTTCGTTGCCGTCGGCGAACGGTTCGTCGCCATGAAGGGACGAAACGGTCGGGAGGAACTCGCGGAGGCGGAAAACGCGATCCGCACCCTCGGCGGGGAGGTTTCGGACGTGCTGGACGTGCAGATCCCGCTCTTTGACCGACAGCATACCCTTCTCGTCGTCCACAAACGCACGGCGACCGACGAAACCTATCCGAGAAGCAACGGGAGGATCCAGAAGAAACCGCTATGAAAGACGAAAAAAAGTACCCCCTGCGGGATAAAAACGGGTTGACCGAGCGGGAATTCCTCGCGTCCTACCGTGCCGACCGATACGAGCGACCGTCCGTGACGGCGGACGTCGTGCTGTTCGTCGGGGAAAGCGTCCTGCTGATCCGACGGGGCGGGCATCCGTTCCTCGGCAAGCTCGCGTTCCCGGGCGGATTCGTCGAGCCGAACGAAACGGTTTTTCAAGCGGCAAAGCGGGAATTACAGGAGGAAACCGGCGCAAGCGACGTGCTTTTGAAGCAATTGCCGGTCTTTTCCGACCCCGACCGCGACCCGCGTACCCGCATCATCACCGTGCCGTTCCTGGCGCTTCCGTCCGGTCCGCCGGAAGCCCTGCTTTCCGCCGTTTCCGCCCGCGACGACGCCGCGGACGCATCCTTTTGGACTTTTTCCGCCCGTATGGAGGACGACCTGCTGACCGTGACGCTGGAACGCGGTTCGGTAAAAGAACGCTTCGCCGTCCGCCGCCTTCCGCCGGAGCGCGGCAGCCTTGACCCGCAGTACGTCGCCGTTCCTCCCTGCCCCCTCGCGGGCGACCACGCCGCTATTTTTGCCGCCGCGTGGGAGGAATTGCAAAAAACACCTTGACAAATTCGGCGTTTGGGTGTATAATACCCCTGTTGACCGTAAAATCGGTCGCACAGGGGTGTCGCCAAGCGGTAAGGCAAAGGACTTTGACTCCTTTATGCGATGGTTCGATTCCATCTACCCCTGCCAAAAAATCGGCAAGACGTTCGTCTTGCCGATTTTTCACTCTTCACTCTTCACTTTTCCGTCCGAAATCGGATTCCGCGCATCCGATGCAGCACGGCGAGCAGTTCCTGTTTGCGCGGCAGGTCGAGAAACCGCCCGCAAGTCGTGAAGAAAGCGCTGTAAACGCAATCGAGCCCTTCCCGCTCCAGCCGTTCGTACAGTGCGTCGATTTGCGCCCGCACATCAGTCACGCCGGACGAAGAAACCGCCAAATACCGCAACAGAAATCCCAGCGCCTGCAATTGCCGGACGGAAACCAGGTCGTGCAGTCCGCGAACATCGACCTGTTCGCCGCCGAAGCAGAGGACGCCCGTTTCCGAAACCTCCAGCCGTTCCGTACCGCTCCCGGCGGGATAGGATGTGAACCCCTCCCGAAGCAGAATACGATGTTGCTCCCAGTCCGCCGATTGCGGAAGCTCGGTCGGTCCGCGGTCGCGTGCAAACGCCCTCGCACGAGCGGTATCGTTGCGGATTTGATAGTCGTCCATCAGGTAGACACGGTCGGCGACCGAGAGGTATTCCCCGCTTCCGCCGATGACCAGCACGGTCGAGACCCCT
>CANQVQ010000131.1 GCA_947627335.1 uncultured Clostridia bacterium
CGCCGAGACCGCGGAAGCGGCTGAAGCGGCGGAGACCGCGCCCGAAGCGGCCGGGGAAGCCGCCGAAGAAGCGGAGGATGCCGCGGACGAGGTATCGGACGCCGTAGACGCCGCAGAGGACGTATCGCCGTCGTCGCCGCAGGCAGCCAGCACGAAGCAGGTGCAGAGCATTGCAAGCGCAAGTAGCAGAATTGCCAGTTTTCTCATGATAATTTCCCTTTCCCCTTTATGTTTTTTTGTTTTTTGTCATTTGGAACGGTTCTTACGGCGCTGCAGGAGCGTGAACGTCAGGACCGCGACCGCCGCGATCAGCACCAGAATGGAGATGACCAGCGAAACGACGCTCCCGACCGAGAACCAACCGCCCTCGGAGGAGGTTTCCGACGTATCGTCCGACGCGTCAGCGCTTTCCGCGACCGCGTCGCTCTCCGCTTCGGACGGTTCCTCCGAAGCGTCGTCCGGGCTTTCGGCGGGCTCCTCCGACGGGAACTTGTAGGTCCCGTCGGCGACGGTCTTCATCCAATCCTCGACATAGGGCGTGATGACGTCGTAGCCGTCCTTGTTCGGGTGGATGTAGTCGTGCAGGTAGGTCGTGGTGGTCCCCTTCAGTTCCTCGTTGATGGATTCGTTGTTATAGAGATCGAGGTACGGGATCCCCCACTTTTCGCAGATCTGGATGGTCATATCGACGTATTCGGTCATGTCGCTCAACTTTCCGTAGGTCGCTTTGGGAAGTTGGAAGTTGATGATGAAGCCGAACTGCGCATCCGGATAGGTATTCTTCGCGTACTGGAACATATCCTCCAGTCCGCCCGCGAACGTCGAATAGATAAACGGACCGTCGAACCCTTCGGTGATCTCGCCGACCGGCGCGCTGTCCCAGGCGTCGTTGACGCCGCCGTGCATGATGACGTAGTCGAAATCCGTATTGACCTGGCTTTGCGCGGCAAGCTGGTTGACGACCATGTTGGCGCCGCGGCAGTTGGAAACGGACGCCCCGCTCTTGCCGAGGTTCAAGCCGGTCATTCCGTTGTTTTCGATGATCCGCCCGGCCCAGCCCGTGATGGCTTTGCCGGTCTCCCACCGACCGCCCGCCGCTTCGCAGATGGCTTCGCAGATGGAATCCCCCACGAACAGCACGCTTTTCCCTTCGAGCGGGTTCTCAGCAGCCGCGTCGTCTGCGGGAGCTTCCTCCGCAAAGGCGGGCACCGCACACAGGAATGACATCAGGAACGCAAGCAGCAAAATGCAGGAAAGCCGCATTCTCCGCACAGCGAACACCCCTTTCTCCCCCCCAAAAATCTGGGGAATCTGAATTTTCGCTTATAGGATACCACAAAAACCCGAAAAAGTCAACCCCTTCCGAAATTTTTGCGCCAAAAAGTCCGGCGGAACCGCCGTGCGAACCGGGGAGGGGCGGAAAAACCGCCCCGTTCGACCCGTAAAAACCGCTTTATGCGCCCGCTTTCGCGTCGGCGATGATCTTCTCCGCGATGTTCGCGGGGACCTCGGCGTAGCCGGTGGTCCGGAAGGAGAAGCTGCCGCGTCCCTGCGAGAGAGCGCGCAGGACGTGGACGTAATCCCCCATTTCCGCTTCCGGCACTTCCGCGTCGACGATGCTGTAGCCGCGTTTGTGCTCGGCGGGATTCATGCCCATGATGCGTCCGCGACGCTTGTTGAGGTCGCCGATGACGTCGCCGACCTGTCCGTCCGGGATCAGGACGTGCAGTTCGCCGATCGGCTCGAGCAGGACCGGCGCACACTTCGGCAGACCGTCGCGGAACGCGATCGACGCGGCCGTTTTGAACGCCATTTCCGAGGAGTCCACGTCGTGGTAGGAGCCGTCGTACAGGTTCGCGGCGAGGTGCACGACCGGGTATCCGGCGAGAACGCCCTTCTGCATACATTCCTGCAGCCCTTTTTCCACGGCAGGGTGGAAGTTCTTCGGGACCGAACCGCCGACGATGCTTTCCGTGAAGGTCAGCCCTTCCGCTTCGCCGGGGGAGAATTCGATCCACACGTCGCCGTACTGCCCGTGACCGCCGGACTGCTTCTTATGTTTGCCTTCGATCTTGCAGGACTTGCGAATGGTTTCGCGGTAGGCGATACGCTTGTCCTCCAGCTTGACCGTGATGCCGTAGCGGGATTTCAGCTTGGCGAGCGTCAGTTCGAGGTGCGTGCCGCCGAGCCCCGACAGGAGCATCTGCTTGGTCGACGGATCCACCTCGTACCGCAGGGTCATGTCCTCTTCCAGCAGGCGGGCGATGCCGGAGGAGATCTTGTCCTCGTCGCCCTTGGCGGTCGGGAGAATGGCCTGCGTATAGCAGGGGGCGGGGTATTCCGTCCGTGCGTACTGCACGTCGCCGGACCAGGAGAGCGTGTCGCCGGTAGCGGCGGCGGACAGCTTGGAGACCATGCCGATGTCCCCGCAGGAGAGCGAATCCACCTCGGTCTGCGCCTTGCCGCGGACGGTAAAGAGCTTGCTGAGACGTTCCGACGACCCGTCGCGGGCGTTGCGGAGCGTCGTGTCCGCCTTGAGCGTGCCGTTCATGACCTTGAAGAAGGACATTTTTCCGACGAACGGGTCCGCGACCGTCTTGAAAATGAAGAGGGCGGGCGCGCCGTCCGGCTGGATCGCGATTTCGTCGCCGTCCGCGCTTTGCTCGGAGCCCTTCGCGGAATGCCGCGGGAAGGACTCGGCAATGCAGTTGAGCAGGGTCCAGACGCCCCAGAGCTTCGTCGCGCACCCGCAGAAGCAGGGGACGATCTCCCCGTGGATGATCCCTTCGTGGATGGCGGTGCTGATCTCCATGTGGGAGATGGTCTCCCCGCCGAAGTACTTGTTCATCAGGTCCTCGCTGGTCCCGGCGACCGCTTCGAGCAGCATCTCGCGGAACTTTTCGACCGCTTCCTTGGATTCGTCCGGGATCGGCTGGACGTGGTGATGCCCCTGCGCGTCGAACGTGTGCGCTTCCATATCGACCAGATCGATCGCACCGCGCACCTCGCCGTCCTGCACCATCGGAATGGTGATCGGGCAGACGGAACGCCCGAACTGCTCGTGCAGCGCGTCCAGCAATTTCGCGAACCGCGCCTCGTTGTCGTCAAATTTATTCAGGAAGAACGCACGCGGAAGCCCCGCGTCGACGGCGCTCGACCATGCCAGCTCCGTGCCGACCTGGACGCCCGCCTTCGCGTCCACCACGATGATCGCGCTGTCCGCGACGCGAAGCGCCTGCGCGACTTCGCCGGCAAAGCCCGGGTGCCCCGGGGTGTCGATCGTATTGATCTTCGCGTCCTTCCACTGCACCGGCGCAAAGCCCGCGGAGATCGAGATCTTCCGCCGGACCGCTTCCGGATCGTAATCCAGCGTAGAGTTGCCTTCCGCAGTCTTCCCCAAGCGGTCGCTCCCGCCGGAAAGGTAAAGCATCGCTTCTGCCAAAGAGGTTTTTCCGGATCCGCTGTGCCCCAACAGCGCCACGTTGCGGATCTGCTTCATTTCGACTGTTGCCATATCGTTCTTGTTCCTTTCTTTATTGTCGCATGGATACCTTTTATATTATAACGGATTCCGCCCGGAATTGCAACGGGTTTGCAGGGGTTCAAATAGGCAGAATTTTCTATCGCGGATTTGTGCAGTATGCACAGTTTCGGGGAAAATCGACGCCTTTGAGAGGGCGCACGTCGGTCCGGCGTGCCGCGTGGGGTCGCTGCGCGGGAGCGCATATTATATAATGTAGGGTTTCGCGTTCGCGGCGGATCCGCGTGCGGATACCGTCTGCGCTTGCCCGGATTTCCCGCCGGATGCGGATTTTTTTGCAAAAACGGCGCAGAAAGTTTGAAAATCCTCTTGACAAAGTAATCAAAGCGTGATAGAATACAATACGCCGCGAGGGGAGCGGAAGGATTGACGAAAAAAAGTCGAAATTTTTTGCAAAAACCCCTTGACAAACGGTTCGGGATGTGGTAAACTAACCGAGCTGCCCCGGAGAGCGGACGCTTTTCGGGAAGCGGCAAGAGGGACATTGAAAACTGAACAACAGAGAAAGATGTACTACGCGCAGCATGGGAACATGCTGCGAGGGACTCGTGAATTCAAGTAAGTAAAGAGCAGAAACAGGAATTTACGGAGCCTTGAAAAAGGTTTCTG
>CANQVQ010000132.1 GCA_947627335.1 uncultured Clostridia bacterium
CACCTCTTCGACAACCGCTACGGCACGGGGCAGTCCGTCTGGGACGCCATCGACCGCACGACCAACCTTATCGTCGCCGGAAAGACCGTCGTCGTCGCCGGCTACGGCTGGTGCGGCAAGGGGGTCGCGATGCGTGCGAAGGGACTGGGCGCTTCGGTCGTCGTGACGGAGGTGGACCCGATCAAGGCGATGGAGGCGGTCATGGACGGATTTCGGGTCCTGCCGATGGCGGAAGCCTGTCCGATCGGCGACCTGTTCATCACCGTGACCGGCGACTGCGGCGTGCTGACGACCGAACACTTCCCGCTGCTCAAGGAGGGGGCGCTCCTCGCGAACGCCGGACATTTCGACGTCGAAGTGGATATGCGGTCGCTCAACGCGTACGCCGTCCGTAAGTGGGAAGCGCGGGACAACATCACCGGCTACGAGCTTCCGGGCGGAAAGACGGTCTACGTCCTCGCGGAGGGGCGATTGGTCAACCTCGGCGCCGGGGACGGGCATCCGGCGGAGATCATGGACCTCTCCTTCGCCGTGCAGGCAATGAGCGCACGTTATCTCGTCGAGAACCGTCAAACGCTTTCCGGCGGACGGGTGATCGCCGTCCCGCGGGAGGTGGATCTCGCGATCGCACGTCGCCGTCTGGACGCGTGGGGCGTGCGGATCGACCGCCTGACCGACCGACAGGCGGCGTACCTCGCCTCGTGGAACCCGGAGGGCTGACGCGTCCCGTCGGGGAGAAAGTTTTGTTCACAAGTTTCCGTCTTTTTCGTTGCAATCCTTTTGCAGAAATCGCTTGGAATATTCACAATTCGGTGGTATACTGAAGGTACAGAATCGGTCAGGACCTCCGAAAAGGAGAAGGGCAGGGGAAACCTCGGATGTTCAAAAGTGTTTTTTCCCGCATCATGACGACCTTCTCGGTCATCATTCTGGTCTGCATCCTGCTGCTGGTCTTTATCGTCGCTTCCGGGCTGTTCCGGGAAAGCCAGGCGAAGGAGCTTTCCGAACTGGTCGTGGCGGCGAAGGAGGTCGCCTATTTCCTGCGCGAAACGCAGAAAAGCACCCGGGAACCGACCCTGCAGGTGCTGCAAAGCGACGCGTTCCTGACCGGGCTGACCGGCGTGGCGCTGAATACGGACGCGGACATTTCCGTCCTTTCCATGGACGGGATGATCCTGCTGACGGATTCCGACGTTTGGGATCCCGGCGAATTCATGATGACGCGTGACACGCTCTCGGACCTGCTCGAAGACACGAAGGAATACGCCCTCAGCGACCTTGCGGGCGCGCTCTCGTCGAAGCGGCTCAACGGGTTTGAGACGGTACACAACGGGGACGGCGACTACCTCGTCGTCGTGACCGCCCATTCCGCCCCGACCAACGAGCTGGCGAATTCCGTGACCATGCTGATGGTCGCCGTGGCGATCTGGATCGTGTTCGTGGCGGTCATCTGCGTGTTCCTGATCTCCCGCCGTATCACCGACCCGATCAAGCAGATCGGCGACGCCGCGAAGGAGTACGCGAAAGGGCGCTTCAACGTCCGCGTCAACGTCGACGGGCAGGACGAGGTCGCCGAACTCGGTCGTGCGTTCAACAATATGGCGAGCAGCCTTGCGACCCACGAGGAAAACCGCAACACCTTCATCGCCAACGTTTCGCACGATCTCCGCACCCCGATGACCACCATTTCCGGCTTCGTCGACGGCATTCTCGACGGCACCATCCCGCCCGAGCAGCAGAACCATTATCTGCAAACCATCTCCGGCGAGGTGCATCGGCTTTCGCGTCTGGTCAATTCGCTGCTGCAGGTCAGCCGGTTGGAATCCGGCGCGAAGCTGCGGGTGAGCGAATTCAACCTGACGGAGAAGGCGCGGCAGGTGCTTCTGTCGCTGATCGGCAAGATCGAAGCGAAGAAGATCGACGTGGATTTCGAGGGCGGGGAGGAGGACCTGTTCGTCCTCGCGGACCCGGACGCGATCCATCAGGTGTTGTACAACCTCCTCGACAATGCGGCGAAGTTCACCGAGCAGGGCGGGAAGATCACCGTCCGCATCGCGGCGGTCCGCGGGAAGAAGGCGCAGGTCCGCGTGACCAATACCGGGCAGAGCATCCCGCCGGAGGAGATCCCGCACATCTTCGAGCGTTTCTATAAGTCCGACCGCTCCCGCGGACTGGACAAGACCGGGACGGGGCTGGGGCTGTATATCGTCAAGACCGTCCTCGACAAGCACGGCGAATCCATTTCCGTCACGTCCTCGCCCGAAACGGGGACAACCTTCTGCTTCTCCCTGTCCCTCGCGGGCGGACGGCTGAAGAGCAAGCCGGCGGACGGACCCGACGCGCAGACCGATTGAATTTGCGTATAGAATTCCCATATAAATAGGAAAGGAAACGGTGAGAACCATGAGCGAATGGGAAAACAACGAAAACGAACGTCCGGAAGGCGAGCCGCAGCCGGAGCAAACGCCGGACCAACCGGAAAACACCCCGAACGGACAGCAGTTTGAACCGGCGGGACAGCCCGGCGGAAACGGACACGACTATTACACCTGGGAAGGAAAGCCCGGTAAGAAGGGCGGGAAACGTCGTCGGGGCAACCGTGCGGGGGCGTTCTGCGCGGTCGCGGTGGTGTGTCTGGTGCTGACGGCGGCGATCTGCCTGCCTACACTGCTCTTCTTCCTTTCCGACGGCGGGAACGACCTTCCGTCCGGGACCAGCCGTGCGCCGGGCGTGACCGCGCAGTCGGGCGTGTCGCTGACGCCGGAGGGGGCCGTTTCCTATGACGTCAGCCAGACCATCGAGCCGAATACCGACCCGGAAAGCGAAACCAACGACCTGACCGAGCTGTACGAGACCTGTTCCAAGAGCTGCGTGAGCATTTATGTCACGTTCGGCAGGCAGAACGAGGGTTCGTACGCGATCGGGAGCGGTTTCGTCCTGACGCAAGACGGATACATCGCCACCAACCAGCACGTCGTCGACGAAGGGGAGAAGATCCAGGTCATCTTCTATGACGACACGAAGTACGAAGCGGAACTGGTCGGCGAGGACGAGACGCGGGACCTTGCGGTCCTGAAGATCGACGCGGACGACCTGACGCCGCTCAAGGTCGGCAATTCCGAAGCCCTGAAGATCGGGCAGACGGTCGCCGCCATCGGCACGCCGTACGACATGGCGTTCGCCGGCACGCTGACGCGTGGCACCATCAGCGGTCTTGACCGCCAGATCGAGATCACGGACGAGCAGACCGGTCGCGTCGTCAAGACCATGACCATGATCCAGACGGACGCGTCCATCAACCCCGGCAACAGCGGCGGTCCGCTGATCAATCTGTCCGGGGAAGTCGTCGGCATCAACGCGATGAAGCTGATGCAGGACAGCTACGATTCCACCACATACGAGGGGCTCGGCTTTGCCATCCCGATCAACTATGCGGTCGATATTTTCAACCAGCTGATCCAGTACGGACGCGTCGTGCAGGAGCCGGAAAACAGCTATGTGAACATCAGCGCATGGCTCGGCGTGACCGTCGCGAACGTCGAGGACGGGCTGGAGAGCACCGGCGTCCGTCCGCAGTGCGACTACCCGGAGGACGGTGCGATCATCATGTCGGTCGATCCGAATACCGCCGTCTATGCGGCAGGTCTGCAGCAGTTCGACATCGTGACGGAGTTCGACGGACATACCATCGCCTCCAAGGACGATCTGGTGAACGTGCTGAGCGGCTACCGTGCCGGGCAGCAGGTCAGCATGACGGTCTATACCTTCTCGCGTCGGTTCGACAGCTGCGAACAGCGTACGCTCACGTTCGTGCTGGACGGCGCCGCCTGAGCTCGTTTTACGCGTATTTTTTCCGCGTCCGTGCGCCGTTCTTTCCGTGGCGGCGCATGGATGCGCTTTTTATGGGCGATACTACGCATATACGGGCGTCCGGATTTTGGGATTTGCAAAAAAAATCGAAAAACTTTTCCAAAACCCCTTGACAAACGGCTTTGAATATGGTATAGTATCAAAGCTGTCGCGGGAGGCGGAACGCAGTTCCGTGGAGCGCTCGGCAAAGAGGGACATTGAAAACTGAACAACAGAGAAAGATGTACTACGCGCAGCATAGAGATATGCTGCGAGGGACTCGTG
>CANQVQ010000133.1 GCA_947627335.1 uncultured Clostridia bacterium
CGCTTCCCATCCGGCATGAAGGCGCTCGGCGACTACCTGCACGAGCGCGGTCTGCGCTTCGGGATGTACGCCGGGGCGGGGGTGCTGACCTACGCGAATATGGAGGGCAGTTACGGTCATGAGCGGCGGGACGCGCAGTTGTTCGCTTCGTGGGGGGTGGACCTGCTCAAGTACGATTTCGGTTACGTCGCCCCCGGCTGCGATATTCGGAACCTGTTCTGCCGCATGGGGCAGGCGCTCCGCGAAACCGGGCGGAACATCCTCTTTTCCGCCTGCTACGGCAAGGGGGACGTCACGGCGTGGATGCGGGCGGTCGGCTGTCGGATGTGGCGGCTGTGCGGCGACCTGGCGGACAGCTGGGAGTCCATTATGCGGGTCGCGAAGGTCGGTATGACGGTCGGCTCGGTCGCGGGACCCTGCGGCTGGAACGATCTGGACATGATGGTCGTCGGGCTGAACGGACAGGGCTACGTCGGGAAGATCGGCGGCGGCTGCACCCGCGACGAATACCAGACGCACTTCGCGCTCTGGTGTATGCTCGCGTCCCCGCTCCTGATGGGGCACGACGTCCGCCACACGACGCCGGAAACGGCGGAGATCCTGCTCAACCGCGAACTTATCGCGATCAACCAGGACCCGCTCGGCGTGCAGGCGTCCTGTCTGCCGACCTGCAGCAACAACGACCTGATCCTCGCAAAGCCCCTCGCGAACGGCGACATCGCCTTCTGCATGGTCAACGATACCGATTACAACAAGAAGATGATCCTCTCCTGGCAGCCCTGCGGCTGGGAGGTGAACGACCGGGTCAGACTGCGGGACGTCCTCAGGCACGAGGACCTCGGCGAATTCACCTGCGGCACCTACGCGCAGGTCCCGCCGCATTGCTCGGTCGTCTATCGGGCGACCCGCCTGTGACCGACGACCGGAAAACATCCGAAAACTAAGTTTTTTCTGAAAACTTTGCCGTTTTCCCTTGCAAACGGTCGGGAAATGTGGTAAAATACGGTAGAATGACGCCGCAAAAGCGTCCTGCCCGTGCGGGAGGGCGCATCGGTTTGAAAGGAGTCGTTGGGGGACCATGGTTCGGAAAGCGTTGGCTTTGCTTCTGGTTTTCGCGTTTGCCGCCTGCCTGCTCGCTTCCTGCGGGGAGGAGCCGGCGTCGCCGTCCCTGCCGTCCCCGTCCGAAGGGGCGGAGAGCAGCGTTTCGTCCGACGGCTCGTCGTCGGTGGGGTATGTGATCGAACTGCCGGGCGAGATCCCGTCCGAGCCGGAAAGCGTTCCGCCTCCGGTGGAATCGTCGGAAGAAACGTCCGAGGTCGTCTCCTATCCCGACCCGGTCTTCCCGGGCGGGGAACTTGAGGTCCCGGTCAACCCGGAGGACGACGCGAAAGTGCAGCTCTATTCGCTCACGCAGACGGAAAAGGACGCCCTGCTGACCTACGGCGACCTCGACCCGGCGGACCCGGAAACGGCGGAAGCCCTGCAAACGATCCAAAATCTGCTCGACGGCTACAACAAACGCGTCTCCTTCTGCGCCTACGCGCTCGACGGGAGCCGTGCCATCGCCTACAACTGCGAAGAGAAGTATTTTTCCGCCTGCACGGTCAAGGCGGGCTTCCTGCTTTACTGCTGCCTCGCCATCGAACAGGGGCTTGCGTCGAAGGACGAAGTGATGTACTATCAGGAAAAATACTACCACGTCGGTTCCGGCAAGATCAAGGATTCCCCCTACGGCACGCCGTACACCCTCGAATACCTGATCAAGGAATGCCTGCGCATCAGCGACAACGTCGCCTACGAGATGCTCTCGGCGTACTTCGGGCATACCGGCTATAACGAAATGATCGACACGCTGGGTCTGGAGCGCCTGCGCCTCGGCAGTTCGATCTGGAGCTACAGCATGACCGCTCGCGACCTCGCCATCATCTGGCGGGAGCTGTACTTCTACTTCCAGACGGACACGGAAATGGCAAAGCTCTACTACGATTCCTGCACGAACACCCCGTTCAACTACGCGACCGTCTACCTGAAGGAGAAGTATTCCCACAAATCCGGCGACAATTTCGGGAAGAACGCGGTGTACAACGACGGCGCGATCATCTGGGCGGACCGTCCGTACGTCATCGCGATCCTCAACGCGTCCGAGGGCGAGCCGGCGGACGAAGCGCTGGTCGGAAATATTGTCAAATGTATCAACGACTCTTTAATGAAGTAAGGTTACGAAAGGGAAGAAAACATGGCACTCCTGAAAACCGTCCGCAGGGACAACCTGCGGTTTGAGATCTACGACACCCGTGCCGAAGGCGGGCGGAAGGCCGCGTCCGACGGCGCGGCGTGCATCCGCGCCCTGCTGGAAAAGCAGCCGTGGGTCAACGTCATCTTCGCCGCCGCACCGTCCCAGAACGACACGCTCGCTTCTCTCGTCCGCGAACCGGACGTCGATTGGAAGCGGGTCCGTGCGTTCCACATGGACGAGTACGTCGGGTTCGGGCGGGAACACCCGCAGAGCTTCGGGCGGTACCTGTTCGAGCATATCTTCGGGAAGCTGCCGTTCGGCGAAGTGCATTACCTCAACGGTGCGGCGGAGGACCCGGAAGCGGAATGCGAACGGTACGCGGACCTTCTGCGGACCTTCCCGACCGACGTCGTGTTCCTCGGTATCGGTGAAAACGCCCACATCGCGTTCAACGACCCGTGGGTCGCCGACCTGAACGACCCGAAGCTGGTCAAACTGGTCCCGCTCGACGAGGTCTGCCGAAAGCAGCAGGTCCACGACGGCTGCTTCGCGACGCTCGACGACGTGCCGACCCACGCGTTCTCGCTGACGGTCCCGGCGCTTGTCGGGGCGGGGCATCTGTTCTGCACGGTCCCGTGCGCGACCAAGGCGGAAGCGGTGGTCCGCACGGCGAATTGGCCGATCGGCGCGGAAGCCCCGGCGACGGCGATGCGCACGCACCCGGACGCGACCATGTACTGCGACGCGGAAAGCGGCGCGGGACTGCTCTGAGCCGCATGGAATTTACGGTAGACGAAGCGCACGACGGCGTGCTGCTGCGCTCCTACCTCAAGGGGACCTGCGGGGTCTCCTCGCGGCTGCTGACCCAGCTCAAGAAGCGCGAAAACGGCATTTCGGTCAACGGTGCGCACGCGACGGTGCGGTATCGGCTTGCGGCAGGCGACGTGGTCTCGCTTTCGCTTGCGGACGAACGGGCGCAGGAGGCGTTCCGACCGACCCCCTTGCCGGTGAGGATCCTCTATGAGGACGAAGCGCTGCTGGTCGTGGACAAGCCTGCCGGGATGCCGACCCACCCGTCCGCCGGTCACGACGGCGACACGCTCGCCAACGCGCTGGCGGACTTCTTCGCGAAGCGGGGGGAACCGTTCGTCTTTCGTCCCGTCAGTCGGCTGGATCGGGACACGAGCGGCGTGCTGACCCTCGCAAAGACCCGCTACGCGGCGGGGAAGCTCTGCGAGCAGATGCAGGCGCACCGCATTCGCAAGACCTATTTCGCCCTGACCGACGGGCTGCCCCCGGCGCCGCAGGGTCGCGTCCGCACCGGCACGCGGCGGGAAGAATTTTTCGTCCTGCGGGAGGTCTGCCCGGAGGACGCCCCGGGCGCACTGCTGACCGTGACCGATTACCGCGTCGCGGAAACGCTCGGAAACGGCGTCGCCCTGCTCGAACTGCATCCGCTGACCGGGCGGACGCACCAGCTTCGCGTCCAGCTCGCGCACCTCGGCTGCCCGATCCTGGGCGACGACAAGTACGGCGACCGGGCGCTCAACGAGCGTCTGGGCTTTGACAGGCGGCTGTGCCTGTGGTGCGAGCGCATCGCCATCCCCTCCGGAGGCGCGCTGGATGCCTGGGCGGGGCGGGAATTTCGCGCGGAGCCGCCGGAGTGGGTAAAGACATGAGCCTCGACATCCGCCTGCTGGCGCTGGACGTCGACGGCACGCTGTTGGAGACCGGAAGGGGCTTT
>CANQVQ010000134.1 GCA_947627335.1 uncultured Clostridia bacterium
CCGGCCGCCGTGCGCCGCCCGCCGTAGGCCAGCTGCCACCCGGCAAAAATCTGCAGCGCCAGCGCCGGCACGCCGTTGCGGTTCTGCACCTCGTTGGCGATGTCCACCGTGTAATCGCTGGTCCCGCCGGACGCGCCGTAGGTCACGCTCATGAACGACGGACGGACCTTCGCCATTTCCGCGACGACGCGGTGGTAGTCGGACAGCTCGCTTTGCTTTTTCGGCGGGAACAGCTCACAGGAAACCGTGATGCCCCGATTCAACAGGTCGATGATCTTCATTTTACTTGCGTTTCCTTTTCACAATCGTCTTTTCGCTCGTACAGACCGTTGACAAGGTCGGCGACGGTCACACTGCTCAGGTATTCGTCCATACGGCGGTACAGCTCCTCCCACATACGGATGGTCCGGCAGTTCGCCAGCCGGTCGCAGCTGTTCGGGGTGTTCTCCAAACAGCCGATGGGCGCGTAGCTTTTTTCCGTCGCACGAATGATCTCGGCGACCGTGCATTGTTCCGCCGGACGGGTCAGGCGGTATCCCCCGCTCTTTCCGCGCTGGGCGTCCACCAGCCCTTCCCTGCTCAGCATGGATACGATGCTTTCGAGGTATTTTTCGGAGACTTCCTGCCGTTTGGCGATCTCCGAAAGCGGCAGGCAGCCGCCCTTCCCGTTTTCCGCCAGATCCATCATGATCCGCAGGGCGTACCGCCCCTTCGTCGAAACGAACATCTGTCGTCGGTCCTTTCTTTTTTACTTTCCTTCCCCGTCCGTCAGTTCAGGACCGCGATGGACAGGTTCAGGTATCCCGCAAACGTCACCCACAGCACATACGGCACGAACAGCCACCCCGCCGGGGCGGAGATCTCATGGAACCGCACCGCCGTCGCGAACACCAACGCCCACAGCACGACGAGCCACACGAACGCGAACCAGAACAGTTCCCCCCGGAAAAACAGCAGCGGCCAGACGAAGTTGAACCCCAACTGCAAACCGTACAGCCAGTAGGCGGACCGGTCGGCGCGACCGGACGTCAGCACGAGGTAGGAAGCGATCCCCATGAGCACATACAGCACCGTCCAGACGACCGGGAACACCCACCCCGGCGGAGAAAGCGGGGGCTGTTTGAGCGACGCGAATTTCGCCATGCTCCCGCCGGTCAGCGCTGCGGCAAGCCCGCCGACCGCCAGCGGAAGGGCGATGCAGAGCAGTAGTTTCTTCCATTGGATGCGTTTCATACAAGATCCCTGCCTTTTTTGGGTTTTCGCAGGTATTGTATGCACCGCGTTCGGGTTTTATGACATTACAGCCCCAATTTTTCCCGGATCGCGGGGACGTGATCCGTCTTTTCCCACGCAAATCCGGCGTCCTCGCGACCGAAATGCCCGTAGTTGGTCGTCGTGCGGTAGAACGGGCGGCGCAGGTCCAGCCGCTCGATGATCGCCGCAGGGCGCAGGTCGAACAGTTCCGCGACCGCGGACGCGAGTTCGCCGTCCGGTCTCACGCCGGTGCCGAACGTGTCCACGCGGACCGAAACCGGCTTCGCCACCCCGATCGCATAGGCGATCTGCACCTCGCATTTCTCGGCGGCGCCCGCCGCGACGAGGTTTTTCGCCACACATCTCGCCATATACGAGGCGGAACGATCGACTTTGGTCGGGTCCTTGCCGGAGAAGGCGCCGCCGCCGTGTCGGGCGTACCCGCCGTAGGTATCGACGATGATCTTGCGCCCGGTCACGCCGGAATCCCCGGACGGACCGCCGACGACGAACCGACCTGTCGGATTGACGAGGAAGCGGGTGTTTTCGTCCACCAGCCCCGCCGGGAGCGAAGGCAGGATGACCTCCCGCAGGACGTCCGAGCGCAGGGACTCCATCGGGACGTCCGCGCTATGCTGCGTCGAAACGACGACGGTATCCACGCGGACCGGTCTGCCGTCGGCGTAAGCGACCGTGACCTGCGTCTTGCCGTCCGGGTACAGGTAGGGCAGGATGCGCTTCTTGCGCACCTCGGTCAGCCGACGGGACAGCCGGTGCGCGAGCGAGATCGGCAAGGGCATCAGCTCCGGCGTTTCGCGGCAGGCGTAGCCGAACACCATGCCCTGGTCCCCCGCGCCGATCTCGAAGGATCCGGTTTCGCCGTTCCTGCTTTCCAGCGCACGGTCCACGCCCATGGCGATGTCCGGCGACTGGCGGTGCAGGGAGACCAGTACGCCGCAGGTGTTCCCGTCAAACCCCTTCGCCCCGTCGTCATATCCGACGTCGCGGATGACCGTCCGTGCGATCTCCTGCGCGTCGAACACGGCGTCCGTCGTGATCTCCCCCATGATCAGCACGAACCCCGTCGCCGCAGCGACCTCGCAGGCGACGCGTGCGGATGGGTCCTTCGCGAGAATGCCGTCGAGGATCGCGTCCGCGATCTGGTCGCAGAGCTTGTCCGGGTGACCTTCCGTAACCGACTCGCTGGTGAAATAGGTGATGTTTTTTTCCATTTTTTGCCGTCCTTTCTTTTTGCGAACCGTGTTACGAGAAAAACGAAAGCCCCGCTCGCAAGAGCAGAGGCTTTGGAAGCGCGAAGAAACGTCAGAATCCGCATATCGCTCATCTTTCGATCGAAATCGCTGAATTGACACCTTGCCGCACGCGGTAGGTTGTCGGGCTTCAAAGGGCAGTTCCCTCCACCACTCTTGATAAGACGTAAAACGATTCAATTTTTGTCAGTATAGCACGTTTTTTGCGGTTTGTCAAGAGTCTTTTTCACGCCGTTTCCGTCGGTTTCTTCGACTTCCGGCGGAAGCGGACGAGCCCGGTGCGGTCGAGCGCGACCATGACGGCGGGGATCAGGAACAGCTGCAGGCAGATCCCCGGGATCGCGTTAAGCAGCGCCCCCGCGAGGAACGCCTCCCATGTGAACGCGTTCCCTTTGATCCCCAGCAAAAGAATCTCCGCAGCCCCCCAGACGATCCGCCCGGCGAGCATCGCGGCAAGCAGACTGCGGTAGAGCGCGAACAGGCACTGCCAGCGGGAACGGGCGTACAGCAGCCCCGCCACGATCCCGTAGGTCAGCAGCTCCGCCGACATCGCCAAAGCGTTCGGGTAGAACACGGGCATTCCGAACCAGACGGAACGCAGGAGCGGCAGGGTCGCGCCGACCACGCCGCCGTACTGCCAGCCGCAGATCAGCCCGCACAGGAACACCGGGATGTGCATCGGCAGCAGCATTTGCCCGATCTGCGGGATCTGCCCGGTGAAGAAGGGCAGAACCAGCCCGATCGCGAAGAACATCGCGGCAAGCGTGAGATTCCGAAGGTGGGTTTTCAGATCTGTCCGGCGCATTTGCCGTCCCTCCCCTTTTCCGTTATCGTCGCAGGATCACTTCAGGAGCACCCGCAGCACGTTTTCCACGGCGGAGACGCGACCGACGACGTCCTCGCCGATCTCGCCGTCGACGTCCAGCAGGGACGCGGCGTAGTTGCCCTTGGAGCGGTTCGCCATCGCTTCGACGTTGATGCCCGCCTCCGCGAGCACGCCGGACGCGTTGTTGATCACGCCCGGTACGTTGCGGTGCAGCAGGACGAGGCGATGCCGGTGCAGTTTGGGCATGACGATCTCCGGGAAGTTGACGCTGTTGCGGATATTGCCGTTTTCGAGGTAATCGATAAGTTCACGGGCGGCCATCTGGGCACAGTTGTCCTCGGATTCCGGCGTGGAAGCGCCGAGGTGCGGCGTGCAGACCGCGCCATCGACCCCGAGCAGCTCGTCGCACGGAAAGTCCGTCACATACGCGGCGACCTTGCCGCTCTTCAACGCGGACGCGACGTCCTGCGCGTTCGCGAGGTCCCCGCGGGAGAGGTTGACGATGCGGACGCCGTCCTTCATCTTGGCGATGTTTTCGCGGTTGATGATGCCCTTCGTTTCCGGCAGCGCCGGGATATGGTAGGTGATATAGTCCGATTTTTCGTAGATTTCATCGTAGCTCGCGG
>CANQVQ010000135.1 GCA_947627335.1 uncultured Clostridia bacterium
GTGCTCGGCTATACCGGCGGACTCATGGCGCTCAACGACCGGCTCAAACTGCGCAGCATGGTCGTCGGCGAAAAGGGCGAAAAGGTGTACATCGCCAGCGAGGAAGCCGCCATACGCGCCATGGAGCCGGAGGCGGAGAACATCTGGGCGCCGGCGGGCGGGGAGCCGGTCATCGTGCAAGTGAAAGAAGGTGCGTTCTGATGGGAATCGAATACCTGACCCCGGAATTTGAGGTCCTTCGCAACCCGGACCGCTGTATCGCCTGCCGCGTCTGCGAACGGCAGTGCGCCAACGAGGTGCATTTCTACGACCCCGACGACGGGAAGATGCACTGCGACGAAAGCAAGTGCGTGGACTGCCAGCGGTGCGTTTCGCTCTGCCCGACGCACGCGTTGAAGATCGTCCGAAACGAGCAGGTCTTTCGCGAAAACGCCAACTGGCAGGCGGACACCATCCGCGAAATTTATAAGCAGGCGTCCAGCGGGGGCGTTCTGCTGTCCTCGATGGGCAACCCGAAGCCGTTCCCGATCTATTGGGATAAGCTGCTGCTGAACGCTTCGCAGGTGACGAATCCGCCGATCGATCCGCTGCGCGAGCCGATGGAAACGCGAGTGTTCCTCGGCAAGAAGCCGACCGACTGCGTCCGCGACGAAAACGGGAAGTTGAAAACCGACCTCCCGCCGCAGCTGACGCTGTCCATGCCGGTCCTGTTTTCGGCAATGAGCTACGGCTCGATCAGCTACAACGCCCACGAGAGCCTCGCCCGGGCGGCGACGGAACTCGGGATCTGCTACAACACCGGCGAGGGCGGTCTGCACGAGGATTTCTACCGCTACGGACCGAACACGATCGTGCAGGTCGCGTCCGGGCGGTTCGGCGTACACGAGGCGTACCTGAACGCGGGCGCCGCGATCGAGATCAAGATGGGACAGGGCGCGAAGCCCGGGATCGGCGGACACCTGCCCGGCGCGAAGATCGTCGGCGACGTCTCCCGCACCCGCATGATCCCGGAGGGGTCCGACGCGATCTCGCCCGCTCCGCACCACGACATTTACTCCATCGAGGACCTGCGGCAATTGGTCTATTCGCTCAAGGAGGCGACCTGCTACCGCAAGCCGGTCATCGTCAAGGTCGCCGCCGTGCATAACATCGCCGCCATCGCCAGCGGCATCGCCCGCAGCGGTGCGGACATCATCGCGATCGACGGCTTCCGCGGCGGCACCGGCGCGGCGCCGACCCGCATCCGCGACAACGTCGGCATTCCGATCGAGCTTGCGCTCGCCAGCGTGGACCAGCGTCTGCGCGACGAGGGCATTCGCGACCAGGTGTCCTTGGTCGTCGGCGGCAGTATCCGCAGTGCGGCGGACGTCGTCAAAGCGGTGGCGCTCGGCGCGGACGCCTGCTACATCGCGACGGCGGCGCTGCTCGCGCTCGGCTGTCACCTCTGCCGCAGCTGCCAGACCGGCAAGTGCAACTGGGGGATCGCGACCCAGCGCCCGGAACTGGTCAAACGGCTCAATCCCGCCATCGGCAGCGAACGCCTGGTCAACCTGATGACCGCGTGGCGGCACGGGATCATGGAGATCATGGGCGGAATGGGCATCAACTCCATCGAAGCCCTGCGGGGCAACCGCCTGATGCTGCGGGGCGTCGGACTCAACGGAAAGGAGCTGGAGATCCTCGGGGTCTCCCACGCGGGACAATGAAACGAGTGTATGTCAACGAGGACTGGTGTCTCGGCTGTCACCTGTGCGAATACAACTGCGCATTCGCCAATTCCGGCGTTTCGGACATGGCGAAGGCGCTGAAAAACAAGCCGATCTACCCACGCATCCGCGTCGAGGAGGACGGAAAGATCTCCTACGCGGTGTCCTGCCGCCACTGCGAGGACCCGATCTGCGTGCGAAGCTGCATCTCCGGCGCCCTTTCGGTGAAGGACGGTGCGGTGTGTATCGACCGCGAGCGGTGCGTCGGGTGTCTGACCTGCGTGCTGGTCTGTCCGTACGGTGCGGTGTCGCAGAACGGGGACGGCGTGGTCCAGAAGTGCGAACTGTGCCTGCAAAACAGCTTCGGTGCGCCCGCCTGCGTGCAGGGATGCCCGAACCGAGCGATCGTCTATGAGGAACGGGGGGAAGCCGAATGAGCAAGCAGAAGCGTTACGTCATCATCGGCAACGGCGTCGCCGCAGCCGGCTGTATCGAAGGGATCCGTTCGATCGACCCGGACGGACCCGTCACGGTGGTCTCGGCGGAGCCGTACCCGGTCTACTGCCGCCCGCTGATCTCCTACTGCCTCGAAGGCAAGGCGTCCCCCGAACGGATGAACTACCGCCCGGCGGATTTCTACGAAACCAACGGCTGCGCCGTGCGATACGGCGAAAAGGCGCTCTCCCTCGACCCGGCGGGGCATACCGTTTCGCTGGACGGCGGGGAAGTCCTGCCCTACGACGCGCTGTGCGTCTGTACGGGGTCGAGTCCGTTCGTCCCGCCGATGGCGGGGCTGGACGGCGTCGAAAAGAAATGCACCTTCCTGACGCTCGACGACATGAAAACGCTCGAGGGGTTCCTGACGCCGGACGCGAAGGTGCTGATCATCGGCGCAGGGCTGATCGGGCTGAAGTGCGCCGAGGGGTTACGGGACCGCGTCGCGGAGATCGCCGTGTGCGACCTCGCGGACCGGGTGCTTTCGAGTATCCTCGACGCGGACTGTGCAAACCTCATGCAGGAACACCTCGAAAGGAACGGACTGCGCTTCCTGCTCGGGGACAGCGTGGAACGGTTCGACGGGAACGTCGCGCATTTCCGCTCCGGGAAGACCGAGGCGTTCGACGTGCTGGTGCTGGCGGTCGGCGTGCGTGCGAACCTCGCGCTCGTCAAGGACGCCGGCGGGGAGACCGGGCGCGGCGTCGCCGTGGATACGCGGATGCGCACGACCCTGCCGGACGTGTACGCCGCCGGGGACTGCGCCGAGGGGCTGGACAGCTCCTGCGGGACGCGGCGGGTGCTCGCCATTCTGCCGAACGCCTACGCGCAGGGACGCACGGCGGGGATCAACATGGCGGGCGGCTCGGACGAACTGACCGACGCGATCCCGATGAACGCCACCGGCTTCTTCGGACTGCACGCCCTGACCGCCGGCAGTTACTACACGCCGGAGCAGGGCGGGGAGGTCTACGAGGAGCGCGGGGACGGCAGGATCCGCCGCCTGTTCACGAAGGACGGTCTGCTGACCGGGTTCATCCTTATCGGCGACGTGGAGCGTGCGGGCATTTACACGTCCCTGATCCGCAAAAAGCAGCCGCTCGCGGAGCTGGATTTTGAACTTTTGAAAAAAAGTCCGACGTTTCTCGCTTTTGGCAAAGAAAAACGTGGACATTTCTTCGGAGGTGTGGTATAATTGAAGATCATAGAGGCAAACGGGCTGGACTGTCGGGAGATCAACCAGGCGGTCCGGCAGTCGGACGGGGTCTGTGAAATTCGGGGCTGTCTCGGGCAGCGGTTCATCGCCGCAGGCGCCGGGGAGAACTGCCGCCTGACGGTTCGCGGAGTGCCGGGCAACGCGCTCGGCGCGTACCTCAACGGCGCGGAGATCTACACGGAGGGCAACGCGCAGGACGCGGTCGGCGACACGATGAACGCCGGGCGCATCGTCGTCAACGGAAGCATCGGCGACGCCGCCGGATACGCCATGCGCGGCGGCATGATCCTGGTTCGCGGGAGCGCCGGCTACCGTGCGGGGATCCACATGAAGGCGTACCGGGAAAAACTGCCGGTCATGGTCATCGGCGGACGCACGGGCAGTTTCTTAGGCGAATACCAGGCGGGCGGCGTCATCGTCGTGCTGGGTCTGCATGACGACGGAAAGGACATCGTCGGCAACTTCCCCTGCACCGGAATGCACGGC
>CANQVQ010000136.1 GCA_947627335.1 uncultured Clostridia bacterium
ATCTGCCCGTCCATCTTCGCCGCACGCGTACCGGCACGCGGAGAGAACAGAAACGTGAACAGCATATCGAACTCCACCTGTCGGACCAGTTCGACGGTTTCGAGGAATTCCGCTTCCGTTTCCGTCGGGAAGCCGATGATGACGTCCGACGTCAGCGATACGTCCGGCATCGCGTCGCGGATCTTCAGCGCCTTTTCGAGGTACTGCGCACGGGTGTAGCGCCGGTTCATCTCCGCAAGCACCCGGTCGCTGCCGGATTGGAAAGGCAGATGGAAGTGCTTGGCGATCTTCTCGTTCCGCGCCATGACCGAGATCAGCTCGTCCGACGCGTCCTTCGGGTGGGAGGTCATGAACCGCAGCCAGAAGTCGCCGTCGATCTGCGAAGCGCGCTCCAGCAGCGCCGGGAACGACAGCTCGCCGCGGTAGGAATTGACGTTCTGCCCGAGCAGCTGGATGTCCCGGAAACCGCTTTCGGCGAGTTCCCGGACCTCCCGCAGCACCGCGTCCGACGGTCGGCTGCGCTCCCGCCCGCGCACATACGGGACGATGCAGTAGGAGCAGAAGTTGTCGCAGCCGTACATGATGCTCACGAGCGCCCGATAGGCGCCGGTGCGCCTGACCGGCGTGCCTTCGCTCAGTTCGCCGAATTGATCGTGCGGCAGGTCGTTGACGTACTGCTTCTGCCCGCCACCGGCGAGCGCGTTCGCCACGATCTCCGGCACCTTGTGGAGCAGGTCCGTGCCGAACACGAAGTCGACGTAGGGGTAGCTCCGCTTCAACTGTTCGCGTCGGTGCGCCTCCTGCGCCATGCAGCCGCACATCCCGAGCAGCAGCGACGGACGGCGCTCCTTTTCCTTTTTCAGCGAGCCGATGACCCCCAGCACCCGCTTTTCCGCGTGCTCACGCACCGCGCAGGTGTTGAGGATCACCAGATCCGCCTCGGAAAGCGTCCCGGTCAACGTGTAGCCGCAGGCGTCCAGCGCCCCGGCGATCCGTTCGCCGTCCGCCTCGTTCTGCTGGCAGCCGAACGTGCGCACCAGCGCCTTTTTTCCGGCAAGCCGCCCCCGCAGCGAGGACGCGATCTCCGCCTGCCGACGAATTTCCTCCTGTGGGATCATTTCGACGAAAACCGGGTCGCCGCGCAGAGCAGTTTTTCCCGCAGCGACGTCCCATAGGGTCCTTTCTCAAAATCGTCCCGGATCACCCTGCCCGCCGACGCGGAAGCGTGCAGGAACGCGCTCCCGCCGAGCGAAAGCGCCATATGCCCGGGGAAAAACAGCAAATCGCCCGGTCGGACGTCCGAAAGCGGGATCTCCCGCAGGGAATGATTCTTCTCGAACGACGCGTCCCGCCAGATTTCCAGCCCGTTGAGCCGATACGCCATGAAGCACAGCCCCGAACAGTCCACGCCGTACGGCGAACGACCGCCCCAGCGGTACTGCACGCCGAGGTAGCTCAGCCCCTGCGCGACGATCCCCGCACGCAGTTCCTCCTCCGTCCCCAACCCGGTCGGCAGGGGACGCAGATGCTCCTTATGGACGTACCAGATGCGCTTGGACGGCAAAACCGCAAAGCCGTACCGCTTTTCCGTGTCGGAATAGCCGACGTCCAGACGCGCCCCACGCGGGAGGGTCATCATCGGACGGTAAAAATTGCGGTTCTCGCAAAGCAGATCGCAAAACGGCACGTCGACCATTCGGTTCGGGGCGTGCAGCGGTTCGGTCAGCGCACGACGCTCCACCCAGCCCTCGTAGCCGTAATCCGTGCGGACGTGCGCGAACGCGCCGCTCTCCTCCAAAAGCTCGCAGGTCTCGCCGAACAGCAGTTCATCCACCTGTTCGCACATCAGATCCGGCGCCTCCGTCACGGAAGCGACCGGGTAACAAACCGTCATCATGCGTCGGAATGCTCCTTTTTTCGTGGATTTTCAGACATGAACGGCGTTTTCCGTCCGCCACGCCTCCGCGACCGCCTGCGCGACCGCCGGGCAGACACGCGGGTCGAACGCGTCCGGCAGGATCCGCTCCGCCGAAAGCTCCTCCGCCGGTACCACCGACGCGAGCGCGTAAGCCGCCGCGACCTGCATCCCCTCGGTGATGCGCTTCGCCCGTGCGTCCAGCGCACCGCGGAAGATTCCGGGGAAGGCGAGGACGTTGTTGACCTGGTTCGGGTAGTCGCTCCGCCCGGTCCCGATCACGGCGGCGCCGGACGCTTTCGCCTCCTCCGGCAGGATCTCCGGCGTCGGATTCGCCATCGCGAACACGATCGCGCCGTCCTTCATGCTGCGCACCATTTCCGGCTTCAGCACCCCCGCCGCGGATACGCCGACGAACAGGTCCGCCCCCGCGACCGCCTCCGCAAGCCCCCCGCGCTTTCCGGCACGGTTGGTCCAGTCCAGCAGCCGCGAACGCTCCGGGTCCAGCCCGGGCATCCCCGGATAGAGGATCCCCTCGCGGTCGCAGTAGACGACGTCGCGGATCCCCAGCGCGTGCAGCATACGCCCGATGGCGACGCCCGCCGCACCGGCCCCGCAGATGGCGGCTTCCGCGTCCTCCAGCCGCTTGCCGACGACGCGCAGGGCATTGAGCACCCCGGCGGCGACCACGACCGCCGTCCCGTGCTGGTCGTCGTGGAAGATCGGAATATCCGAAACCTCCTGCAGCCGCCGCTCGATCTCAAAGCATCGCGGTGCGGAAATATCCTCCAGATTCACCCCGCCGAACGACCCGAGCAGCAGTTCGACCGTGCGGACGAACTCGTCCGGGTCCTTGCTGCGCACGCAGAGCGGGATCGCGTCCACCCCGCCGAACTCCTTGAACAGCAGGCACTTCCCCTCCATGACCGGCATTCCGGCTTCCGGGCCGATGTCGCCCAATCCCAGCACGGCGCTCCCGTCGGTAATGACGGCGACAGTGTTCCACCGCCGCGTCAGCTCGTAGGACAGCGAGGGGTCCTTTTGGATCGCGAGGCAGGGTTCCGCCACCCCCGGCGTGTACGCCAGACTCAACGCTTCCCGCGTCGAGGCGTTCGTGCGGGGGGACACCTCGATCTTGCCCTTCCATTCGTAATGCTTTCGCAGGGATTCCTCCCGAATATCGCTCATACGGTTCCTTTCCTTCTTCAAAAAACAACTTTTTTCCTGTTGTAAGCCGCACGTTTCCCGTGCAGACTAAGCATTGCAAAGCCCGACCCTCACACGAAAGGAATGGTCAAACTGTACGTTTTCAAAAAATGTATCCCGTTCCTGCTGGCGCTTCTGCTCCTGCTGACGCCGTTTTCGGTCTCGGCGGACGCGAACGCCCGGCAGAACTGGTTCTTCAAAACCGTCGAAGGCGGACGCCCGGTCCTGCTCGGCGGGAGCGACCTGCCGACGAAATACGGCGTGCTCGCGCTCGGCAACCCGGACGAGAAGGTCGTCTACCTGACCTTCGACGCCGGCTACGAAAACGGGAACGTCGCCCGCGTCCTCGACGCCCTGCAAAAGCATCACGCGCCCGGCGCCTTCTTCATCCTGCCGGGACTTATCAAATACAACCCCGAGATCGTCCTGCGCATGACGGAGGAAGGGCACACGGTCTGCAACCACAGCACCTCCCACAAGGACGTCTCCGCCATCCGCGACGCGGAGAGCCTGCGCAAGGAGCTTTCCGGCGTGGAGGACCGCTACCGCGAACTGACCGGGAAGGAACTGGCGAAGTATTTCCGCCCGCCGGAGGGCAGTTTCTCGGAGACCACGCTCGCGCTCTGCACGGAACTCGGCTACCGGACGGTGTTCTGGTCGTTCGCTTACGCCGATTGGGACAACAACGCCCAAATGAGCGAGGCGAAAGCGAAGGAAAAACTGCTTTCCACCCTGCACCC
>CANQVQ010000137.1 GCA_947627335.1 uncultured Clostridia bacterium
CTGCTCGCGGCACGGCGGAAGAAAGCGGTCATCAATATGTCCGACATCGAGGACGCGACGCTGAAGGTCATCGTCGGTCCGCAGAAGCGTTCGCTGGTCATCACCGAGGACGAAAAACGCAAGACCGCCTACCACGAAGCGGGTCACGCCATCGTCGGGCATCTCCTGCCGACGCACGACCCGATCCACCAGATCTCCATCATCCCGAGCGGACGTGCGCTCGGTTATACGCTCGCCCTGCCGACGACGGATAAGACCAGCGTATTCCGTCAGGAGTTGAAGGAAGAGATCACGAGCCTGCTTGCCGGGCGTGCCGCGGAATTGCTGGTCCTCGGCGACGTTTCCGGCGGCGCGTCGAACGACATCGAACGCGCAAGCGAGATCGCACGGAAGATGGTCACGCGCTACGGCATGAGCGACCGTCTCGGTCCGATCACCTACGGTTCGTCGAACGACGAGGTGTTCCTCGGCAAGGATTTCAACCACACCCAGAACTATTCCGAAAAGGTCGCGTCGGAGATCGACGAGGAAGTCCACAGCATCATCGAAGAAGCGGAAAAGCTCGCCGACAAGATTTTGCGGGAGAATATGCGGGTCCTGCATTTTATCGCCGATTACCTTGTCAAGCATGAAACCATGGACGCCGAGCAGTTCCTGCTCTGCTTCAACGAGGACGTGACCGAAGAACAGCTCGTCGCGGTCACCGCCCGCAAGAAGGACGCCAACCGTGCGGAGAATACCGCTCGCCGGGCGGTTCGGGAAAAGGAAAAGCAAGGGGAGATCCCCTCGGAAGCCGAACATTCCGCGCAGGACGGCGACTTCTCCTCCTAAATAAACGAAAAAAGCGGGGGCAAGCGTTGTTTGTCGCCCGCTTTTTGTATCATTTTTGCGTCGTTCGGCGATACTCTTTTGGAAAGAGAACGCGGAAGCGGAAAAGGAGCACAACGATGGAAGAAGAAAAAACCTATCGACTGTTCGACGGCGACGACGAGCAGGCAGCGCAGGAGCCGACGGAACCGTCCGTCCCGCTCGACGACGGCGAGGACACCGAACCGGCGGAACGTCCGCGACGTCCGGTCGGACCGATCGTGCTGCTCGCGGTGCTCGCGCTTCTCGTGGTCGTGAGCGGCGCACTGCTCGTCGGACTGCTGATGCGCGGACGCGGCGAAGCGCCGGAGGAACCGCAGACCGTCTCGCAGAAAATTTCGGAGGAAAGCACGGGGGAGACTTCGCTTCCCGTCGCGGAACCGTCCGAGGAGGCGTCCGCCGAGCCGGAGATCTCCGAACCGGAAACCTCCGAACCGGAAGAACCTGCCCACGGCTGGGTCATCAACGCGATGGGGTACACCTATCTCTATCACGGCGTCGGCGTCGAGCAGTTCAACTACAGTGCCGCGACGCTGGAAAAATACCTCAGCGGGATCCGTGCGCTCGCGCAGAAGGTCCCGGAAGGCACGTCGGTCTACTGTATGCCGGTGCCGACGCGGATCGGGTTCCTCTATGAGGAGATCAGCGACGACGTGAAGCGGGAGGACAATTTTTTCAATTCC
Source organism: uncultured Clostridia bacterium (assembly GCA_947627335.1). Lineage (GTDB taxonomy): Bacteria > Bacillota > Clostridia > Oscillospirales > CAG-382 > Coliplasma. The sequence goes on from CANQVQ010000137.1 coordinate 1,551, forward strand.
TGGCAGGAGGGCTTCCTCGACACGGTCGGGGAGCGGCTGTCGCCGGACGTTTCGACCGTCGATCTGTTCGATCCCTTCCAAAGCGCTTACCGGGAGGATACCGAGCTGTTCTTCCGAACCGACCGCAACTGGACGGCGGACGCCGCCTACCTCGCGTACCTGCAATACTGCGAAACGTGCGGGCTTGCGCCGGTCGCGCTCGACGTCTATGAGGAAAAGCAGATCGAGGGGTTCCTCGGCTCGTTCTATACCGCGACGCAGTCCGAAACCCTTCGCCAGAACGCCGACACCTTCCGCTACTACCGCAACGCGGACACGGACGCCTGCAAAGTGACCGTTTACAGCAACGGGAGCGTCTACCGAACCGCCTCTCTCGCCGGGAACACGACCGGGGACGCGTCCGGCGCGTACAACGTCTACCTCGGCGGGGGAGGACAGTGCTTCCGCATCCAATCCCCCTGCACCTCCGGGCGCAGGCTTCTGGTGGTCGGGGACGGCAGTGCGGCGGCGATGCTGCCGTTTCTGATCGAAAATTATACGGAGATCCGGTACGTCGACGTCGCGTCCTATTCGGGCGACTTTGCGGAACTGTTTACGGACGGTTCGTTCCACGACGTGCTGTTCCTGTCCTATGTGACCAACACCGTGAAAGGGGAGTACCCGTCGCACCTTTCGGCGCTGGCGGGCATCGAAATGGAAGATGGAACGTCAAACGGTTAGCGGTTTTGTGTCCGTCAAGAGTATCCTGACGGCGAAAAGCCGGGAAGTCGACCGAATTTTCCTCGAGCGGGAGCGCTATGAGGCGGTCGAGCGGTCCAATTTTTGTGCGGCGGAGAAGCGGCAGTACGCGTTTCTGCTTTCCGCCGGGGTCCCGGTGGAGTACATCGAAAAGGAAGCCTTTTCCGCGTTGGTCGGCAGCGGGAGCGCCGGCGGCATCGCGGCGGAGGTCGGCGAGCGGCAGTTCTCTTCGCCGGAGGAACTGCTGCAAAAGAAGAACGGCTATTTCACGGTGCTGGACGGCATCGAGGACCCGTTCAACTTCGGCTACGCACTGCGGGCGCTGTACGCTGCCGGGGTGGACGGGGTGTTTCTGCCCGAGCGGAACTTCTTCACGGCGTCCGAGGCGGTCGTGCGCTCCTCTGCGGGGGCGTCGGAGCTTTTGCCCTGCTGCGTCGTGCCGGACCTGCGCGACGCGTGCGAACGGATGAAAGCGCAGGGGATCCGTTTGGTCGCGACGGCGAAGTCCGACCGTGCGCGGGACCTGTACCGCACGTCCTTCCGCCGCCCGCTCTGCGTGGTTTACGGCGGGGAGAAGCGCGGGATCTCCGCCGGGGTGCTCGAACTCTGCGACGCGGTCGTGAAGATCCGCTATCCGCGGGACTGCCACTATTCGCTGCCCGCCTGCGGTGCGATCTCGATCATCTCGTTCGAGATCGGGCGGCAGCTCACGGAAAAGAGCCGTCACGGATGAAACAGGATCGGCACTTCGCCGACGACCAGCGTCTCCGCGATATACACGTCGAAGGAAAGCGTGTCCATACAGGATTCCAGCGGCGCTAAATAGTTGACCGCCACGGTGAAATGCAGGGCGACCCGGTGCAGCGTCTGGTTGATACCGGCGCTTTCGAGCGTGCTGCGCAGTTCGCTCGCGACGTTGCCTGCCGAAACCGGGCGGACGGGGATCAGCGGTCCGCGCCCGGAAAGCAGGGCGGAGCCGGTCAGGTTGCCGAGCGGCACGCCGAAGCCGGTTCCGTCGTAATCCCGCAGCGTCTCCAGCAGCACGACGGTCAGTTCCGACGCAAGCAGGGAGAGCGCGTCGGAATGTACGCGAACCGCCGTAATGCGCCCGGACGCGTCCTGCTCGACGGTCACATATTCTTCCGTCCGTTCGCTGATCTCGCCGTAGAGCGCCTGCTGCAGCGCGAGAGACAGCATGGCGCTGCCGGAGGATTGCGCGAAGGTTTTCATCGCCGATTCCAGACGGCGGTTGAACAACGTGCAGCCGCAGGTCAACAGCGTCAGGAGCAGGAACAGCAGGAGCAGGCGTTTCCATTTTTTCATGTGCGTTCGGGACGCTCCGTTTCCGAGGGAAATCCTATTTGCATTGTATGCGGTGCCTGTCCGCGTTATGCGAGGCGAAATGTGACGCGCAGCGTCGAAAGAAGGAGACCAGCTATGAAAAGTCAAGGAGAAAAAGAGGTTTTACGCGGAAAAATTTTGAGGCTGAAAAGGAATATTG
>CANQVQ010000138.1 GCA_947627335.1 uncultured Clostridia bacterium
GAACACGGAAGTTAAGCTCGTTTGTGCCTACAATACTTGGCTGGACACGGCCCGGGACGATCGGTCGATGCTGACACGGAAATCGGGAGAAGTCTTCTTCCGATTTCTGTTTTTCTGCGGCGAAAAAGCGAAAAAGGGCTTGACAAAGCGCCGCAGATGTGCTATAATGCCAAAGGTGTCCCGGAAAGCGGGGCAGACGCTAATGTGGCTCAGTCGGTAGAGCAGCTGATTCGTAATCAGCAGGTCGCGGGTTCGAGTCCCGCCATTAGCTCCAAAAAAAGGGGGAACCATTACGGATCCCCCTTTTTTCAAAATTTTGCTTTTCAGAAGCACTTCAAATTCGGACTTGACACGTTTGGTTTCCGAAAGGGTATGCGATGCGTATCACAGGCAGACGGCGGAGGCAAAGCGAAGATGAAAGCAAATGCGAAAATCGTATTGAAATATCTGGGAATTTACGAGTTGAGTATATTAGCCGGATTATTGTTTTATTTGTTGGCGCTTTATCCGGTTGAACTTGCTTTCAAAATGTCGGATATGACGGAACAATTCGTAAGGGCAGCTCTTGGCATAACGGCGTCTACAATCGGGTTCTTTTTCCTGTCCTACAAAAGAAAGGGTCTGGAGAATAAGAATTTCTGCTTCAAGGATTCTCTGCTGAAAGTGCTGTTGACCTTTGCGATCGTTCAGGTCGTCGCGTTCATTTTACAATATGTGATATACATCGCGGGCACGGCGAGGGAGTTGTCAGAGGGTATCTGGATGATGGCGGGGCATGATCCGAATAGAGAAGACGTTCCCAAATGGGCGACACATCTATGTATGCTGTGCTATGATATTTTGCTGTTTATTCCGGCGACCCTTTTGGGGGAGTATTTCGGAACCAAGAAAAGTATAAGAATGCGTGCGGAACTTTTGGGAAACGGCAAAGAAGGAGCGTAATTCCGGCGTGCCGCCGAAAAGCTGCATTTGCGTCTGCTGCGGATGCGCAAAGCGCTGCGTGATCCCTTGGTTATAAGACCTTGCGGCGCATCATGAGACATTCGGCGTGTAAAGTCGCGGCAAGCCACAGGCGCTTGCCGCTTTTTCACGGCGAAAAAGCCCCTCGCAAAAGCGGGGCGGATGCGGTGGAATTGCCCCACACGGGACAGGAGGGGACAGATGAAGATCGCGGTCATCGGGTACAGCGGTGCGGGAAAATCCACCCTTGCGGAGAAGCTGGGCGAGGCGCTCCGGGTGGACGTCCTGCACTTTGACACCGTGCAGTTTTTGCCCGGGTGGGCGGTCCGCGGCGAGGCGGAGAAGCGAAAAATCACCGAGGCGTTCCTGGATTCGCACGACGGTTGGGTGATCGACGGGAACTACACCAAACTCTTCTACGAGCGGCGAATGGCGGAAGCGGATCGGATCGTGCTGCTGCTGTTCAACCGCCTAAGCTGCCTTGCGCGGGCGGTGCGGCGGTACCGAACCTACCGGCACACGACGCGCCCGGACATGGCGGACGGGTGCGAGGAAAAATTGGACGCGGAATTCCTCCGCTGGATCCTGCTCGGGCAGCGGACGCGCAAAACGCGGGAGCGGTTCTGCCGTCTGCGCGAGCAGTACCCGGACAAGGTGCTGGTCGCGAAGAACCAGAGGCAGCTGGACGCCTGCTTCGCGGCGCTGACCCGCCCGGCAGGGGTCACTGCCCGGCGATCTGGGTGATCGCCCAGACGATCAGGTCCTCCGGCTCGACGGCGTCGCCGGTCCGCGGGATGGAATCCCAGAGCTTTCGCACGTTCGGGTCGGGGTCCTCCATGCCGCATCTGATCGCGTCGCGGATCGCTTCCCGGACCTCCCGCACGCTTTTTCCCTCCCGCTGGGCGACCGTTTTCAGCGCATCCTTCGCCAGCTCCCGTCTGCTTTTCGACGAATTCTTTTGCATCGCGTTCCCTCCGCAAATACTTCATTTTTGAATTGAAAATACTATCATCTTCGACTGTATTCTATCACAGAACGGCTGTCGAATCGTAGGGAAGCGTGTCGGCGAAAGCGGAATTTTTCCAAAAAATGCGTTTTTTTATCGGGGATCGACCGAGCGGTCGCAGTTCATGGCACGCATGACGTGCAGGACGGCTTCCTTTTGCTCCGCCGTCAGGCAGACCCAGCGGTCGAACAGTTCCTGCAGCTCCGGGGAAAGTTCCGCCGTTTCGCCGTCGGAAAAGAACTGCGAAAGCGTGATGCCGAACGCACGGCAGATGGTTTCCAGCGTCGCGATCGACGGGACGTTGTTCCTGCGGAAGATGTTCGCCAGCGTGGACTGCGAAAGTCCGCAGTTCTTCGATAGGCGGTATTCCGTCCAGCCCCGCTCCCGCAGCATCTGGCGGAGCCGTTCCTGTGTATCCATCGCGTTATTGTCCTCCGTTACTGTTGTTTTGTAACGATTATAACGCTTTTTATGGTCGCTTCATAGAAAAATATCGTAATGAATTTACCGCCATATAAAATACCAACCGCAGGACAAAACGAAAGCCCCGCCGGTCGGGATTCCCGATCGACGGGGCGTTTTGACGCGAAAACCGATCGCCTTACGCCTTGCGGCGAAGCACCAGGCACGCCGCGCAGACCGACGCGAGCAGCACGACGGCGAGCAGTACGACCGCCCACACCGGGACGGCGGACGGCTCGGAAGCCGATCCGGACGGTTCGGAAGTCGGTTCGGACGGTTCGGACGCGGACGCAGACGGGATCTCCGACGATGCGTCGCCGGAACTTTCCGCCGACGGACGTTTGACGTCGCCGGAGAGACGGGCGGAATGCGTCACGTTGCCGTAGGAGCAGGCGACGAGCAGGTAGTCCAGCGCCACCTGTCGGACGCTGTGGGCGGGGACGGTCACGTCGTATTGGTAGGTCGGGCCGGAAAGGCTGCTGCCGCCCGCACCGAGCCCCATCGTGTAACGCGCTTCCAGCACTTCGCCGGTCACGCCGTCCCGCGCAAGCATGGCGAGCGTGCCGTGGTCCTGCAGAGCCAGCGTGACGGTCCGTTCCGTGTCGCCTTGGTTGACCAGCGTGAATTGGTCCTGATATTCGATCATCCAGTTGCCGGTATTGGCGGGCTTGCCCGCGCCGTCGGCGTGGTCGTTGTCGATGACGACCTCGTTGCCGTTTTCGTCCGTGCAGGGGAACGCGACCATGTCCGTCCCGACCGCCGTATGGTCGTTCTGGGGGTTGAGGTGGGTCATCCAGGTGTTGGCGCGTTCGACGGTGTGTTCGACGCTGTCGTATGCCGCGTAAGGCGTCGAAGGCAGGGAGGACGCGTAGCGGTTGGTATAGCTGACCGGCAGGACGCCGTTGGCGGTCTCGTCGGAAAACACCCAGGTCATCCGGTTGTCGATGACCCCCGCGTGTTGGGAAACGCCGAGGTACTGCCGCGCACGGTCGCCGACGCGGTAGCCCTTTGCAGGCGGTTCCGCCGCCACCTGCGCCGGGTCGTCGTAGACGCAGAAGCTCCCGGTCACGCTGCCGCCGGAAACGACGAATTTGACGTTGCCGTTCGCGCATTTGATGCTGCCGAGCGGTTTATCGGCGGAGCCGTCGACGCTGATATGCAGGTACGCGTCCTCCGTCGTGCCGCCGATGACGTAGAACGCTTCCCCGGCGGGCAGGCGGTAGGTCGTCGGTTGGTAGACGCGGGGCGTGTAGGTTTGGTAGGCGTAATCGGCGTGATATTTGGACGGATTCGTGGCGTAATCGTCCGGGAATTTGAATTCCGTGTTGTAAAAGTCGAACCACGCGAGCTGTCCGAA
>CANQVQ010000139.1 GCA_947627335.1 uncultured Clostridia bacterium
GTCAGGAACGTGTGCATGAACGGGAAGATCTCCGCGTTGTAGGTCGTCGTCGCGAGCACCAGCGTCCCGTAGCGGAACGCGTCCTCGAGCGCCTCGGTCTGGTCGCAGCGGGCGAGGTCGTGCAGGACCACCTTCGGACAGCCCTTCGCACGAAGTTCGCTTTCCAGCAGTTCGACCGCCTGCTTCGTATGCCCGTAGACCGACGTGTAGGCGACGACGATGCCCTCGCTCTCCACACCGTAGGAGGACCAGACGTCGTAAAGACCGAGGTAATGCCCCAGATCTTCGGTCAGCATCGGACCGTGCAGGGGGCAGATGATCCGAATGTCCAGCGCCTGCGCCTTTTTCAGGAGCGCCTGCACCTGCGCGCCGTACTTGCCGACGATGCCGAAGTAGTACCGACGCGCTTCGCAGTCCCATTCCTCCTCGCGGTCGAGGGCGCCGAACTTGCCGAAGCCGTCGGCGGAAAACAGCACCTTGTCGGCACTGTCGTAGGTCACGAGCACCTCCGGCCAATGCACCATCGGGGCGGTACGGAAATGCAGGACGTGACTCCCGAGCGAAAGCTCGTCTCCCTCTCCGACCACCAGACGGCGGTCGGCGTAATCCGTCCCGAAGAAGTTTTGCATCATCGCGAACGCCTTCGCCGAAGCGACCACCGTCGCCTGCGGATAGACCTGCAGGAACGCGTCGATGTTGGCGGAGTGGTCCGGTTCCATGTGCTGGACGATCAGGTAATCCGGCTGTCTGCCGCCGAGGGCGTTCTGGAGGTTGTCCAGCCATTCGTGCCGGAACCGCGCATCGACGGTGTCCATCACGGCGACCTTGCCGTCGAGGATCAGGTAGGAATTGTACGCCATTCCGTTCGGGACGGGGTACTGCCCTTCAAACAGGTCGATGTCGTGGTCGTTGACGCCGACCCAGCGAATGCTGTCTGTGATTTTCATGGGGTTCCCTTCCTTTCTGTCGAAGCAGACGGGACGCCGCAGACGCCTTGACGGCGGAGCGGCGTCCCTGCCTTTTTTGGGTGGCTTCAGTCTTTCTTTCTCACGTGCATCGCGGTGAGCGCTGCGATGAGCGCCGCGAGCGCGACGCCGAGGGCGATGCCGCCGATGAGGAGCGCACGGTGCTTGCCGGAACGCTTGCGGACCGGTTTTTCCTCGGTCCCCGCTTCCTCGTTCTCGAGGGTTTCGTCGAGATCCTCGGTCTGTTCGGGGGCGGTCAAATCGGTGTCCTCTTCCAGGGTGAAGTCCAAATCGTTGTTTGCCATGAGATTTACCTTCCTTTCTATACTGTAAGGGCGTTTTTTCCCTTTTTTACAGGATCCTTCCGACGGGTTCGCCGAGCCGGACGACGGTTTCTTCGCCGGCAAGGCTGTTTTGCAGGAACCGTTCCGCCGGTTCAACGGTCCCCGGGCGGAGCAGAAGCACGACGGTCGAACCGCCGAACTCGAAGTACCCCTTTTCCTCCCCCCGCGTAAACGACACGGGGTGCCGGTTGACGATCCGCCCGACCAGCATCGCCCCGACTTCCACGAACGCGACCCGTCCGCACCGTTCGCAGTCGAGAAGCGTCACTTCGCGGCAGTTGCGGTGAAAGACCGGCAGTTTTTCGAGGGCGATCGGGTTGACCGTGTGGAGCGTACCGGGCAGGAAACGATGGGAGACCTCTTTCCCGCCGTCCGGGTAGATATAGCGGTGGTAATCCTCCACCGAAAGGCGGAATACGAACGCGAAACCGTTTTCGTACCGCTTCGCTTCCTCCGCGTCGCCGAGCAGCTCGGAAACCGTGTACGGCGCCTGCTTGACCGGGAAAGCGGTCCACGACGGTCAAACGCGAATCGGCGGGGGAGAGCAGGGCGTCCTCCGGCAGTCCGTCCGGCGAAAAAACCGCTTTGCGCCTGCGGGTGAAGAACGCGTTGTACGTCCGCAGGATATTCCCCTCGAACTGCGACGGATCGACCCGCCACTTCTTCGCGGTCCGCTTCGCCCGTCCGGCGGAAAGCGGGCTGTTCATGTACGCCCCCACGACGCGGGACACCCACCTCGCCCGGCAGAGCCGCAGCAGCACCCGACCCGGCAGGCAGCCGTACAGGAAGCGCAGGAACCTTTCCTGCCCGCCCGGGGCGTCCATTCGGTTTTTCGCCACGAGCGCGCCTCCCCGCCTCCGTCCTTTTCTTCATTATAGCCGAACGTACGCTTTTTGTCAAGAGAAAAGCGAAAACGGACTTGCATTTTTCCCGTTTTTTTGCTATAATGATAGCAAGTGACGGCGAAAGGGGAAAAGACCCATGGAAAAGGCTTGGACGGAACGGATCGGACCGGGCGGAGAGCGTTACCTGACCTCCCCGCTGTTGGACGACGCGGGGGCGAAGCACCTGTTTTCGACGCGGATCGGCGGCGTGAGCCGCGGAGCGTTCGGCGGCTGGAATTTCGCCGTCGGCGTCGCGGAGGAACGGGACCGCGAGGACAACGTGCGGGAGAATTACGCCCGTGCGGCGGGCATTTTCGGGCTTTCCGAAGCCGACGTATGCCGTACCTATCAGTCCCACACGTCCCGCGTGGACCTCGTCGGGGAGCCGGAACGGGGCGTGGGCGTGACCAAGCCGAAGTTCCCGTACGGCGTGGACGGGTTGGTCACGGAGACCCCGAACCTGCTGCTTTCCGTCCGCAGCGCGGACTGCGTGCCGATCCTGCTGTACGACCCGGTCGGGAAGCGGTGCGGCGCGGTGCACGCGGGCTGGCGGGGGACGGCGGGCGGCATCTCCGCGAACGCGGTCGCCCTGCTCTGCCGACGAGGGTCGCGTCCGTCCGACCTGCTCGCCGCCGTCGGACCCTGCATCGGGTCCTGCTGTTACGAGGTCGGCGGGGACGTGCGCGACGCTTTCCTCGCCCGCGACGCGGGGCTGGACGGCTGTTTCTCCCCGTGCGGGGAGGGAAAGTACCGCCTCGACCTGACCGAGGCGAACCGCTTATCGCTGCTCGCCGCCGGACTGCGGGAGGAGCACGTCTCCTGCGCGAACCTCTGCACGAAGTGCGACCCGGTCCGCTTCTTTTCCCACCGCCGGAGCGGTCCGGTGCGCGGGACCATGAGCGCATTCATCACCGTCTGAACGGGAGGGACAGAAAATGCCTGCGATCCGAATCCTGCACGGGGCGGATTTCCACCTGGATTCCCCGTTTTCCCTGCGTTCCCCGCGTGAAGCGGAGCGCCGCCGCACGGAACTGCGGAGCGACCTTTCCTCGGTCATGCTGTACATCCGCCTGCAAAAGATTCAGATCTGCCTGCTCAGCGGCGACCTGTTCGACGGCGAATCCGTCACGCCGGAAACGGTCGCCCTGCTCGAACGGGAACTTTCGACCTGCCCGGACTGCCGGTTCTTCATTTCCCCGGGCAACCATGACCCGCTGACCCCGTCCTCCCCCTACCGCCGTATGCGCCTGCCGGAGAACGTGCATCTCTTCGGTCCGCGGAAGGAGCGCGTCCGGCTGGACGAGCTGGGGGTGGACGTGTACGGCTTCGCCTTTGACGGCGCCGACTGTCGGGAGAACCCCCTGACCGGCTATCCGCCGCGTGACCCGGACCGCGTCAACCTGCTCTGCTGTCACGGCGACCTCGACGGGCGGAGCGGATACGGCTCGTTCACCCGTGCCGACCTCGCTTCAAGCGGGTTCGACTACGTCGCCCTCGGGCATATCCACAA
>CANQVQ010000140.1 GCA_947627335.1 uncultured Clostridia bacterium
GTCGACGGATTGCGGGTCCGCCCGGACGGCGTGCTGGTGGACGGTCCGATCGCACGGGGGTTCGATCTGCCCGCGATCCCCGTCGTCGGCGGGGACGGGAAATGCCCGTCGATCGCGGCGGCGTCCATCCTTGCGAAGGTCGAACGGGATCGGTACTGCCTGGAGCTTGATCGGCTCTATCCGCAGTACGGCTTCGCCCTGCACAAGGGATACGCGACCAAGGCGCACCGCGAGGCGATTTTGCGTTACGGACCCTGTCCCGCGCATCGGCGGAGTTTCCTGCGCCGCCTGCTCGGGGAGGAAACGACGTGAGGAGCGGCGACGTCGGACGGCTGGGGGAACGGCTGGCGGCGGAATACCTGCAAAAACACGGGGTCCGCATCCTTGCGCGGAACTACGCCGTCCGCGGCGGGGAGCTGGACTTGGTCGGCTTTTTCCGGGGCGGATTGCTGTTTGTCGAGGTCAAGACCCGTTCCGGCGTCGATTGGGGCACGCCGGCGGAAGCGATCGACCGGGAGAAACTGCGGCGCGTCGAGCACGCGGCGAAGGCGTTCGTCCGCGCACAGATACGGGACGGTCGGGTGCCGGTGCCGGGCCTGTTCGGCGGATACCGTATGCGCCGGGTGCGGTATGAACGGGTCGACGGCGTGGAAGTCTATCTGCGGGCGGACGGCAGTCCGTCGGAAATCAATCGAATCGAGGATATTGGTTATGAAATACGTCAGCACACGCGCACGGACTGAGGAAGCGCGGGAATACACGTCCGCGGAGGTCATCAAGCGGGGGCTTGCGCCGGACGGCGGGCTGTTCGTCCCGACGTCGATCCCGCGTCTCACCCCGGAGCGGCTGGACGCGATCGCGGAAATGTCCTATCCGGCGCGTGCCGCGGCGGTGCTGGGGCTGTTTTTGACGGATTACACGTCCGGCGAGCTGCTGCACGCGGCGGAAGAGGCGTACGGGGCGGAGAAGTTCGGGATCGTTTCGTCGGCGGGTACGCCCGCGCCGGTGTGCGCCGTCGGGCAGACGGAGGTGCTGGAGCTTTGGCACGGTCCGACGAGCGCGTTCAAGGATATGGCGCTGCAGATCATGCCCCGATTGCTCTCGCTTGCGCTGGAAAAGACCGGGGAAACGCGGGACGCGCTGATCCTCGTCGCGACCTCGGGGGACACCGGGAAAGCCGCCCTCGCGGGCTACGCGGACGTGCCTCGCGTGAAGATCCAGGTGTTCTACCCCGCAAACGGCGTCAGCCGGATCCAAAAGAAGCAAATGGCGACGCAGACCGGCGAAAACGTCAACGTCACCGCGATCCGCGGCAACTTCGACGACGCGCAGAACGGCGTCAAGCGCATCTTCGCCGATCCGGAAGTCGCGTCCGCGCTGGACGGGCGGGGGCTGTTCCTCTCGTCGGCGAACTCCATCAACTGGGGGCGGCTGGTCCCGCAGATCGTCTACTATGTGTCCGCCTACTGCGATCTGGTCCGTGCCGGACGCATCAAGCGCGGGGAGCAGATCGACGTGACCGTCCCGACCGGGAACTTCGGCAACATCTTCGCCTGCTGTCTTGCGAAGCGAATGGGTCTGCCGATCGGACGGATGCTCTGCGCGTCCAACCGAAACAACGTCCTGACGGATTTCATCAACACCGGCGTGTACGACCGCAGGCGGACGTTCTACCAGACGGTTTCCCCGTCGATGGACATCCTGATCTCCAGCAACCTGGAACGGCTGCTGTGGCTGGTCGCCGGACCGGAGCGCTGCCGGACGTATATGGAGCAGCTTGCGAAAAACGGATTCTACCGCGTCGACGAGGACGTGCACGCGGCGATCCGACAGGAATTTTCCGCTTACTTCTGCGACGAGGCGCTGACGCGGACGACCGTGCGGAAGTACTATGAAACCTACCATTATCTCTGCGATACGCACACGGCCGTCGCCCTTTCGGCGGCGGAACAGCATCGGAGCAAGTCGGAGGACGACAAGAGTCCGATGCTCGTCGCGTCTACCGCGTCGCCGTATAAATTCTCTCCGGCGGTGCTGGAAGCACTGGGGGAGGAAGTGCCGACGGACGGATTCGAGGCGCTCCGCACGCTGCAGAAGCGCACCGGCGTCCCCGCGCCGGAACGGCTGCTCGCGCTCGAACAGCTCGACGACCGCTTCACGCAGGTGATCCCGCCCGACGAAATGAAGGCGTCGGTGCTGGCGTTCGGGTAAAAAAAGGAACCGCCGGGGGAACACCCCGGCGGTTTGCGGAAGAAAGGGCTTTACCGATCGGCACGCTTGTTTTCAAAGGTCGCGCAGACGGTGTCGCCGCAGGTGCAGGCGGTGCAGGGTCCGACGCTGATGCGTTCCGCCGTGCAGTAGCACTCGCCGTCGTTGTGAATGCAGTTTTTGACACTGCAGGTGATGCCGCGAATGTGGTCCGGCACCCGCTTGTTGTCGCGTTCGTAACGATCCATGATTTTTTCTCCCTTTTGTGATGTCGTCTTTTTCGGACGTACATAGGATACCCGAAAGGAGCGGTTTTTATGTCCGTTTTCGCCATCGCGGATCTGCATTTGGCGCACACGATGAATAAACCGATGGATATTTTCGGTCCGCGCTGGGAAAACCACGTCGAGCGCCTGCGCGAAAACTGGCTGGAAACCGTTTCCGACGGCGACACGGTCGTCATCGCGGGGGACGTTTCGTGGGGAATGCGGATCGGGGAAGCGGAGGCGGATTTTCGGTTCCTCGAATCCCTGCCCGGGCGGAAACTGATCCTCAAGGGAAACCACGATTACTGGTGGCAGACGATGAAAAAACTGCGGGAGTTCCGCGACCGCGTCGGTGCGTTTTCGGTGGATTTCCTGTTCAACAACGCGTACGTGGTCGAACAGTTCGTCGTCTGCGGTACGCGTGGCTGGACGCTCGAGCCGGTCTACGGCGACGAGGACCTGAAGATCGTCAACCGCGAAACCGAACGGCTACGAACATCCGTTTTTTCCGGCAGGCAACTGCAGGCGGCGCACCCGGAAAAGGAATTGCTGGTGTTCCTGCACTATCCGCCCGCCTACGGCAACCTGCGCTGTCGTCCGATCTGCGACCTGCTGCTGGAAAGCGGCGTGAAGCGGGTGTTCTACGGGCATATGCACAACGCCGACCCGTCCCGTTTGGTGCGGCAGATCGCCGGTGCGTCGTCCGAGCTGATCGCGGCGGACGCGCTGGGCTTCCGTCCGATGCGGATCTTTCCGTCGGTTTGACCGTTTTTTCGGGCAAATCCGCGAAAAAAAGACCGTTTTCTTTCCGTTTTGCATATACTGCCTTTGAGCAACAAAGCAAACGGAAAGGAACGGTTTTTTATGCGGCATTTTGAAACCATGGCTTCCCACGGCGCGGAAACGGCGCGCTACGAGGGCGCCGTCAGCACGCCGATCTTCCAGACTTCCACCTACGCCGGAAGCGAGCGCTTCTCTTACAGCCGCTGCGACAACCCGACGCGGTACGAGTTGGAACAGACGGCGGCGTCCCTCGAGCAGGGGAGCCGGGGGTTCGCCTTCTCCTCCGGGCTCGCGGCGATCAGCGCGGTGTTTTCGCTGTTGAAGCGGGGGGATCGGGTGCTGGTGTCCGACGATCTGTACGGCGGTACATACCGGCTTATCGAGCAGATCTGGTCCAGGTTCGGGATCACCTTCGCG
>CANQVQ010000141.1 GCA_947627335.1 uncultured Clostridia bacterium
GGCGTGCCCTGCCGCGGTGGCAAGCCACATGGACCTGTACCACGACCAGATCATGTACCACCTGCACCTAAGGCCGGACCCGCGGGCCTGCTTCCTGTGGGTCTGCTACCTGGACAAGCTCAACGGGTTCGTCAAGGAGCGCGTGACGGTCGCCCGCGTGCGCAAATTCTCCAACAGCCTCGAAGCGTCCGTTTTCAACGACGAGGTCACGCCGGTCATCTACAACAACCTGATCGACACGGTCGAACGCAACCTCCGTCCGCTGTTCGACTACTATGCGCTCAAGAAGCGTGCGCTCGGGCTGCCCGCCCTGCACCTGTACGACATCTACACCCCGCTGATCACCTCCTGCGACCGCAAATACAGCTACGAGGAAGCCGTGGAGACCGTGCTCGACGCCGTCAAGGTCTACGGAAGCGAGTACCGCGACACACTCGCGGACGGGCTGAAGAACAAAGGCTGGGCGGACGTCTACCCGAACAAGGGCAAACGCGGCGGCGCCTACAGCGCCGGCTCCTACGACACGCAGCCGTATATCCTGCTCAACTACACCGACACGCTCGACGACGTTTCCACCCTCGCGCACGAGGCGGGACATTCGATGCACAGCTGGTACTCCGCCAAGGCGAACACGCCGCAGGAATCCCGGTACACGATCTTCGTCGCCGAGGTCGCTTCGACCGTCAACGAGCTGATCCTGTTCCACAAGCTGCTGCGCGAATCGGACAGCGACGAGGAGAAGCTGTATATCCTCAACCAACTCATGGAGACCTACAAAGGCACGCTCTACCGGCAGACCATGTTCGCCTCCTTCGAGAAGGAAATGCACGCCCTGTGCGAGGCCGGCGAAACGCTCACGAAGGACCTGCTGAGCAAACGGTACTACGAACTCGTCAAGCGTTACTTCGGCAAGGACGTCGTCTGCGACAAGCAGATCGCCTACGAATGGATGCGGATCCCGCATTTCTACTACAATTTCTATGTGTACAAGTACGCGACCTGCATCTCCGCTGCGTCCAGCATCGTCAAGAAGATCGAAACGCAGGGGGACGCATATGTGCAAAAGTACCTCGACTTCCTCAAGTGCGGCGGTTCCCGCAGTCCGCTGGAAAGCCTGCTCGTCGCCGACATCGACCTGACCAAGCCCGAAGTCATCGAGGACGCCATCGCGGATTTCGCGGCGACCGTCGAGCAGTTCCGTGCGCTCTATGAAAAGGTAAATCCGTAGAAATTTTCAACGAAAAAGGCAGGAGAAGCCCTTCCAACGGCTTCTTCTGCCTTTCGTCAAACGGCTAAACCCCTTCCCCGTCGAACGGCGGGAGGAAACTCTCGGATGCGGCGGACCCCTCCTGCACGAACGCGTGACGCACGCCGAGCCTGACCGCGAAACCGACGAGTTCGCCGTATTCTTCCTCCGTCACGGTGCGGTCCAGTTCGGGGTACGCGACCGGGCGAAACGGGGTATACTGGCGCATGATGCTCAGCCAGATCCGGTCGCCGTAGGTCGTATGCAGGTACGCGAGCACCCGTTTCGCGTCCGAGACCTGTCCGGGCAGCAGCAGATGCCGCACGACCACCCCGGCTTGCAAAAGCCCCTGCCGGTTCCGGCGGAGGGTCGGCTGCTGCCGCACCATTTCGGCGATCGCCGCCTTCGCGACGGCGGGATAATCGGGGGCGGCGGAATATTTTTTCGCCGTCAGCGGGGACAGATACTTGAAATCGGGCAGGTAAATGTCCACCAATCCCTCGACGAGCCGCAGCATCTCCACGGTCTCGTAGCCGCTGCAATTGCAGACGACCGGCAGGCGAAGCCCGTCCGCTTTCGCCGTCCGCAGCGCTTCGGCGACCTGCGGGAGGTACGGGTCGGGCGTGACGAGGTTGATGTTATGCACCCGCTTCGCCTGCAGGGACAGGAACACGTCGGCGAGCTGCCGCACGGTCAGCGGTTTCCCCGCTCCGCCGTGCGAAATTTCCCGGTTCTGGCAGTAGACGCACTTCAGCTGGCACCCGGAAAAGAAAACCGCTCCCGACCCACGCGTGCCGGAAAGGAACGGTTCCTCCCAGGCGTGCGGGGCGGCACGGGCGACCCGAACCATTCCGTCCGCACCGCAGTACCCGGGTCGGGCTTCGCGGTCCGCACCGCAGCGACGCGGACAGAGCATACAAACGGACATCTTTATGACCATTCCTTTCTAACGAACGGCTTTGGGCGTTTTGTACGGTTCCGACTTTCAAATCACAAAACACCGGTCTGAAAAACGACTCGTTTTTCAGACCTCTCTACCTCTCCAAAAACCGCGACAGGAGCGCACCTATGGCTTCCCTTTTACTGGTTTTCATCTATCTTTCCTTCGTCAGCCTCGGTCTGCCGGATTCCGTACTGGGTTCGGCGTGGCCGAGCATCTACCCGTCGTTCGGCGTGCCGATCTCCTACGCGGGCGGGATCGCCCTGATCATCTCCGCCGGGACCGTCTGTTCGAGCCTGCTCAGCGAACGGCTCACCCGTCGGCTGGGGACCGGACCGCTCACCGCCGTCAGCGTCGGCATGACCGCGACGGCGCTCTTCGGCTTTTCTGCAAGCCGTGCCTATTGGCAGCTCTGCCTCTGGGCGATCCCCTACGGGCTGGGCGCGGGCAGCGTGGACGCGTCTCTCAACCATTACGTCGCGCTGCACTACGAAAGCCGCCACATGAGCTGGCTGCACGGGCTGTGGGGAATCGGCGCGGTCGCGGGACCGACCGTGATGGGCTTCGTCCTGACCGCCGGCGGGTCGTGGACGCAGGGGTACCGCTACATCTCCTTCTTCCAGATGGCGCTGACCGCCGTTCTGCTTTGCAGTCTGCCGCTCTGGAAAAAGGCGCACCCGACCGCCCCGACGGACGGTAAACCCGAAAAGCCCCGCACGCACACCCTGCGGCAGACCGTCCGCATTCCGGGCGCGAAATACGCCTTCCTCGCGTTCCTCTGCTACGGCGCGCTGGAGCAGACGACCGGGCTTTGGGGGAGCAGTTACCTCGTCCTGCAGGACGGGATGTCCGCGGATACGGCGGCGAAGTGCGCCGGACTGTTCTTTCTCGGCGTCACCGCCGGACGGTTCGCGAGCGGATTTCTGACCTTTCGTCTCAACGACCGGCAAATGGTCCGGCTGGGGCTGTCCCTCGCCGCCTGCGGGCTGCTCGCCGTGCTGCTTCCGCTCGGAACGGTCTGCACCCTCGGCGGGCTGGTGCTGCTCGGGCTTGGGTGTGCGCCGATCTACCCCTGCATGATCCACGCCGTGCCGGAACTGTTCGGCGAAGAGGACGCGCAGGCGATCATCGGCGTGCAGATGGCGAGTTGCAGCGTGGGGATCTGCGCGATGCCCCCGCTGTTCGGTATCCTCGCCGAGCAAATCGGGGTCCGGCTGTTCCCGGCGTACCTGCTGGTTTTCCTCGCGCTGCTCGCGGTCCTGTTCGCCCTGCTCGTCCGCGTCAGATCACATAGTCGTTGACGCCGCGACGGTTCTTCTGGTCGAGGAGATCCTGCAGGGTGATCCCGTCGAGGTACTCGTTGACGACCTTATAAAGCCCCT
>CANQVQ010000142.1 GCA_947627335.1 uncultured Clostridia bacterium
TTCGCGGTCTATTCGACCTTCGCCCAACGCGCCTACGACCAATTGGCGCAGTCGTGCAGCAATTGGTCGTAGGCGCGTTGGGCGAAGGTCGAATAGACCGCGAACACCGGCTTATACCCCTTCGCGGCAAGCCCGCAGGCGAAGGTCACGGCGTGCTCCTCGGCGATGCCGACGTCGAAGAACCGCTCCGGGAACCGCTTGCGGAAATCGGTCAGCCCGGTCCCGTCCGGCATGGCGGCGGTGACGGCGCAGATGCGTTCGTCCCGTTCGGCGAGCCGGCACAGGGTCTCCCCGAACGCTTCGGAATAGCTTTCCCGCCCGTCTCCGCACGGTTCCGGCGAGCCGGTCCCGAGGTCGAACCGCCCGATCCCGTGGTAGAGGTCCGGGCGCTCCTCGGCGTAGGGATACCCCTTGCCCTTGCGGGTGCAGACGTGGATGACGCTGCAGGCGCCGTCCTCCTTCGCTTCCTGCAGCACGGTCTCCAGCAGGGATTCGTCGTTGCCGTCGAGCGGACCGTAGTAGTGCAGTCCGAGATGCTCGAACAGGTTCTCCCGCACCAGCCATTTCCGCAGCCGTCCCTTGACACGCTTGCAGAGCGAGACCAGCCCCCTGCCGATCAGCGGGATGCGCTGAAACGTCCGCTTGACGCGGTTCTTGATGCGGAAATACTTCGCCGAGTTGCGGAAGCGGTTGAGATAGCTGTCGAGCGCGCCGACGTTGCGGGCGATGGACATGGTGTTGTCGTTGAGGACGATAATGAGCCGGTCGTTCCCGGCGCAGTTGTTGAGCGCTTCGTACGCCATTCCGCCGGTGAACGCACCGTCTCCGATGACGGCGACGGTATAGCAGTCCTTCCCGGCGAGCCGGTTCGCCGTCGCGATGCCGAGCGCGGCGGAGATCGACGTGGACGAATGTCCCGCGCCGAACGCGTCGTGCGGGGATTCCGCCGGACGCTGAAAGCCGGAGATGCCGCCGTACTGGCGCAGGGTGTCGAACGCTTCCCGCCGTCCGGTCAGCAGTTTATGGACGTAGCTTTGATGCCCGACGTCGAAGAGGATACTGTCCTCCGGGGTGGAAAAGACCCGGTGCAGGGCGATGGTCAGCTCGACCACGCCGAGGTTGGACGACAGGTGTCCGCCGTTGCGGGAGACGACGCGCAGGATCTCGGTCCGCGCTTCCGAAGCGAGCGTATCCAGTTGTCCCGCGTCAAGGCGCTTGACGTCGTCGGGGGAGTGGATGGTTTCGAGTAGCATTTGTTGTCCTTTTTGGCTTTTGAAATATGCCGGACATTCCTTACCGGCGGAAGCCGCAGAGCACCTTCGCCGCGAATGTGACGATGGCGCCGCTGTGACGCAGGGCGATCTCCTTGCCGATGGCTTTGCAGCCGACGGTCAGCGCCGCGATCAGCGACGTCAGGCAGAGCGTCAGCCAGAACGCGCCGTTGCCGACGAACAGGCGTGCCGCGATCGCCGTACCGGTCGCACCCGACACGACGCCGCAGACGTCCCCGACGATGTCGTTGCAGAAGGAACTGACGCGTGCGGAATTGCTGATCAGCCACACGCCCTTCTTGCCGGCGCGCAGGCGGCGCGCCGCCATGCTGTGGAACGGGGCGGGGTCCGCCGTTGCGACGGCAAGCCCGACGACGTCGAAGAAGATCCCGAGAAAAATGAAGAAGAGCAGCAGGGGAATCGCCGCGAATACGCTCGCGTTTTCCGATACCTCACCCGCTGCGACGGAAATGACTGCGGTGATGACGAAGCTGAGCAGGAACGCCGTGACGATCCAGCGGATCCGGGCTTTTCGCTGCTGCTCCTTCTTTTGGTCCCGCTTGTTTTTAACAGGCTTGGTTTTTTGTGGGTTCATAACTCCGTTTCGGTGAAAATGGTGATGGCGGCGCGTCAGGTAAACTTTGCGGCTTACGGTCAAGCAGGTTTTCCCCGTTCGGCTACCTTCCGTCGCCGGAAGGCGGTTCCCCTTTCAAGCCGACGCCGGTGCATTGCTGCATTCGGGGCTTGATTGCCTTTTTTGCTCCGCACTGCAATCCCTGCCGCGCCTTTTCTCTTCTCAGCCTAGGAGATTTCCTCCATAACCTTCCACCGTCTAATCCCGTTTTGCAGCTGCAATTTCAGGGTCCTCCCGCTTTCGCGGGATTCGCCATCCGCTGCAGCCACGCAGGGCAGGCTACGCCATCCACAGCGTCGGTCACGTACGGCGTTGCCGCCGCACGCAAGGTCGCACCGCGTAATGGGTTTCATCCCTGATCCGTGGAGGGGTTGGTTACCCCCACAGAAAAGGGCCTCCAAAGCTGTTGGGTCCCATTCCTACATGCCGTTGCAGGCGGCCCACCAGCTCATTTCTCCCAGCATCCACCCCAAACTGGGCGTAAGAAGCAAACACAAGGAGCTTCATCGATTTGCCCTTTCATGCGTTTTTAGGCACATGTTCGACGGCAGTTGATTAAACTAGGATACTGCGCCATCTTTTCTTGATTGTATTCGATTGTACTATAGTTTTCCCGCTTTCGCGGGCAGGTCAATCACATCTTTCGCGTCAGCGCGTATGCGCACAGCGCCCGCAGGCTCTCCTTTTCGTCCCCGTCCGGGGCGCTTTCGAGCAGTTCGCACGCTTTCCGACGGCAGTTTTCGGCTTCCCTTGCCGCCGCTTCTTCGCCGAGCAGGGCGGGGAAAGTCGCTTTGCCGCTTTGCGCGTCCTTGCCGGGCGTTTTGCCGAGCGTTTCCGCCGTGGCGTGCAGGTCGAGCAGGTCGTCCGCGATCTGGAACGCAAGCCCGAACGCTTCCCCGAATCCACGCGCCCGCGTCCGCGCCGTACCGTCCGTGACGTTCGCGGCGAGCAAGCCCAATTCGCAGGAAGCGGCGAACAGTGCGCCGGTCTTGCGGTCGACGAGTTCCGTCAGTTCCGGCAGGGAGAGGGTTTTCCCCTCGCTTTGCAGGTCCATCTGCTGCCCGCCGCACATCCCGACGTCGCCGCCGGCGGCGGAAAGCAGTTTCGTCGCGAGAAGGTTCTGCGTTTCCCCGCAGAACGGGTTGCGCGACGCGGTATACAGCGCACGCAGCGCCAGCGCGTCCCCCGCGAGCAGCGCGACCGCTTCGCCGTACTTCGCGTGGCAGGACGGCTTGCCCCGCCGCAGCAGGTCGTTGTCCATCGACGGCAGGTCGTCATGCACGAGCGAAAACGCGTGCATCATCTCGACCGCCGCCGCATAGGGAAGCGCCGACCGCCGTTCGCCGCCGTACAGGGCGCAGAAGGTCAGCGCCAGATGTCCCCGCAAGCGTTTCCCGCCGCCGAGCGACGCATACCGCATCGCTTCGCACAGACTGCCCGCCGGGTCGTCGGGGCGCGTCGGGAGCCATTCCTCCAGCGCCTTTTCGACGGCATCCGCGTCCGCCCGCAGGGTTTCCGCGAGCGTCCTCACGATTGGGCTTCCGCCCCGCCCCGCAGGACGGTGATCTTTTCGTTCGCCTCGTTCAGCTGCGACGTGCAGAGCGAGATCAGCCCGGACGCTTCGTCGTACAGCTTGAGCATCTCCTCCAGCG
>CANQVQ010000143.1 GCA_947627335.1 uncultured Clostridia bacterium
ATATTCCTTTTCAGCCTCAAAATTTTTCCGCGTAAAACCTCTTTTTCTCCTTGACTTTTCATAGCTGGTCTCCTTTCGGGCAACTGCTTTTACACATCCGATCTTTTATCGGATACAAGGGTAGTATACCCGATTACTATGAATATTTCGATATATTATTGTGTATATTCTATGAATTTTAGCACTCTTTCGTTTTGAGTGCCAATTTTGCAAAAATCCTTTGGAAATTTCTGCGACCCGACGGGTTCCGACAAAATCGGTGCGAAGGGTCTGCTATACTGAACGGGAAAAACGAAAGGAGCGGCGAAGTGATGAACTTTTCCACAGAAAAAAGCGGGGACAAGCTGCGGTTGTACCTGCGCGGGGAGATCGACCACCACAACGCGGCGGACGTCCGCACCCGCATCGACCGGATCCTCGAAACCGAACTGCCGGGGGTGTTCTACTTCAACCTGTCCGGCGTGACCTTCTGTGATTCCTCCGGGCTGGGGCTGGTGATGGGTCGAATGCGCAAGTGCGCGATGCAGGACACGTCGCTGATCGTGGAGGCGCCGTCGGAGGCGGTCATGAAAATTCTCAACATCGCGGGGATGGACAAGCTACTCCGCATCGAAAGGAGCAACGGCAATGGCAAGGCGAGCTGACCCGATCAGCAACAGCATGAAATGCGTTTTTCCGGCGAGGAGCATCAACGAGGGGTTTGCGCGAATGGCGGTCGCCGCGTTCGTCGCACAGCTGGACCCACCGGTCAGCGTGCTGTCCGACCTGAAAACGGCGGTCAGCGAGGCGGTCACGAACTGCATCGTACACGCCTATCGCGACGCGGACAGCAAGACGGACTGTCCGATCTACATCACGGCGGTCTGCACGGCGGGAGGACTGCTCCGCATCACGGTCAGGGACAAGGGCAAGGGCATCCCGGACGTCGCGCTCGCCCGCACGCCGCTCTACACGACCGACGCGGAAGGGGAGCGGAGCGGCATGGGCTTTACCGTCATGGAGAGCTTCACGGACAGACTGCGGGTGCGTTCCGCCGTGGGGAAGGGGACGACCGTCGTGCTGGAAAAGCAAGTCGGGCGATGAAGAATGCGCCGGAACTGCTCGACCGTGCGCGTTCGGGCGACCCGACCGCCGAGGACGCGTTGGTGCGGGAGAACATGGGGCTGGTCAAGTCGGTCGCGGCACGGTTCCTCGGGCGTGGCGTGGAATTTGACGACCTGTGTCAGCTCGGTGCGATCGGAATGCTCAAGGCAATCCGCAACTTCGACACCTCCCTCGGCACGGCGTTTTCGACCTACGCCGTCCCGCTGATCATCGGGGAGATCAAGCGCTTCCTGCGGGACGACGGCATGATCAAGGTCAGCCGCGACCTGCGGCAGAAGGGCGCGTTCCTGCTCCGCAAGCGGGAGGCGTACACGGCGGAGAACGGTCGCGAACCGACGGTGACGGAGCTTGCGGCGTACTGCGGGTGCACGGTCGAGGAAGCGGTCGAGGGGCTGGACGCGGGCAACGCCGTGCTGTCCTTTTCCGAGCCGGTCGGGGAGCGTGCGCTCGAGGACCTTATCGGAACGGACAACATTTCCGAGCTCTGCGAACGGGAGTCCCTGCGGCAGGCGATCCAGGCGCTCCCGACGCAGGAAAAGCAGTTGGTGCTTTTGCGGTTCTACCGGGGACTTTCCCAGCAGAAGGTCGGCGAACTGCTCGGCATGACGCAGGTCAAGGTCAGCCGGACGGAGAAAAAGGTGCTTGAAAAACTGCGTCAGATCCTTGAATAGTTTGGGGGGCAAACGCAATCGCGTCGCCGCCGCTACGCGTCGTCTTGCTCTGCTTTTTCCCCCCAAATACCCCCTTTTGGTCGAAAAACGTCTCGGCTTGCGCCAATGCTGACGCCGCCTTCGCCGTTTTTCTCTTAAGGAGTTTCGGAGTCGGCACATGTCCGCCTCCGAAACGATATTTTATTGTATTTTTGTCACTTCCGATTTTACAGTTTGGAACAATGCGTCCCCGTCATTCCGCCGGGACGTACGGGACGGATGCGAGCGTATAGCCGCCGTCCGGCGTGAGCGTGATCAGCGTCCCGCCGCGTTGGGCGGTCCGTCCGGCGATCCCGGGGTAGGCGATGTAGTCGATCGAGCGGGAGTAGACCAGATCCACGCCCTTGTAGTTGACCGCAAGGTTGTTGTAGTGGTCGTGCCCGACAAAGACCGCGTCCGTACTGCCCTTTTCGAGGATCAGGTCGAAGAAGCCGGAATCCGTTTCGGGGCAGCTGACCGTTTCGCCGTTCTCCCCGAATCGGTAGACGGCGGACGGGTCGCCCGCTTCGAGCGCCGCTTCCGCGTCCGCGAACGCCCGGAACGGGATATGCTGAAAGACGAAGGACGGCACGGTCCGCCCCTCCGAAGCGGAGAGGGTGTCGACGGTGTCCGCGTACCAGTCCATCTGGTCGGCGTGGACCGAATCGTAGGCGTCGACCGCCCGCTTGCCCTTCAGGTAGTCGTTGGAATCCAGCAGAAACAGGATGCGGTTCAGGCTCCCGTCCGGGTTTTCGATGCGCAGGTACTGGTTGTACCGCCCGTAGACATCCGGCTGCCGGTCGGCGTAGAGCATGACGCCCGCTCCCTCCTCGCGGAAGTAGCGGAAGATCCCGGAAAGCTGCTGTGCGTCGTACAGGGCGACGGATTCCGTGTCGTGGTTGCCGTAGACCATCGCCCACGGGACGCCGAGGCGGTCCATGAGCGTTCCGAACTGGTAGAACGGGACGAGGTTGTCCCGCGTGAAGCTGTAGAAGGGGAGCGGATAGGCGAGGTCGCCGGTCACGACGACCAGGTCCGGCTTTGTCTCCCGTATGAGCGTGTCGCACGCGTCGAGCGCTTTGCGGTCGAACGGCAAGGAGGTCAGGCTGCCGCTGAGGTGAATGTCGGTCAGCTGCAGGATCCGAAAGTCCTCTCCCGTCGCCCGCAGGGTGTATACGCCGGTGTCCGCGTCGTAGGAAACCACGGAACGGCTTTGGTAGCCGGCGGCAGGCGTGGATTCGATGTAGGCGTTGTTGGCATCCGACCCTTCCGCGACCAGCACGCCGAACAGCAGGAACGTGACGGCAAGCGCACAGAGGTTCACGCCGTGCAGTGCGAAAAACCGCACCCGCGGACGGGGGATCCTCCGCAGCAGCGGACGGGGCAGTATCCGCACCGCCATCTGCACCCCCGCGAGCAGCGGAAACGGCAGGTAGAGCAGGAAATTCCCGAACGAGAAACTCAGCGCCAGATAGCCCCCCAGCACGGCGAGCCAGTACAGCCCCCACCGAAACAGGGGGCTTCGGACGAACTTCCGCATACCGCAAAAGACCTCCTTTCCCATGCGAAAACCGACGCTCTCCGGCGGATAGGCGACGGAGAACGCCGGTTTTTCAGCAATTCATGCGGTGTTACGCGTTATGCGAGGACCTTCTTCAGGTGGACGAACTTC
>CANQVQ010000144.1 GCA_947627335.1 uncultured Clostridia bacterium
CAACGCTTCCTACTCCTCGACCTCTTCCGGACGGGTGTAGGAAGCGTTGCCGGCTTCGACCTTGACCTCGTCCTCAATGCCGGCGAGGGTGCCGAGCTCGGCTTCGACCACGACGCCGTGGGCGTGGGCATACTCGACGACCTTGCGGGTGATCTCGATGTTCTCGGCGAAGGGCTTGGAGGAGGCGTCGATCATGACGGAGGTGAAGCCGCCGTCGATGCAGGCTTTGCAGGTCTCAAAATCCGGACCGTGGTCCAGATGCAGGACGATCGGGATCTCCGGGCATTCGATGACCGCCGCTTCGACCAGCTTGACGAGGTAGGTGTGGTTCGCGTAGGCGCGAGCGCCCTTGGAAACCTGCAGGATGACCGGGGCTTTCTCCTCGGCGCAGGCTTCGGTGATCCCTTGGACGATCTCCATGTTGTTGACGTTGAAGGCGCCGACGGCGTAGCCGCCGCTGTAGGCCTTCTTGAACATTTCGGTAGATGTGACGAGTGGCATTTGAATTACTCCTTTTTTCCGTTTTTTGGAATCTTTTTCTTTCATCAGTTTACCGCAAAGCGCCGGAAAAGTCAAGGGGTTTCGGCAAGAATTTGCGTTTTTTCGGGCAAACGGGGTTCATTCCGTCGTCTGCACGAACTCCGCCGAACAGTAGCCGTCGAACCACAGCCCCGCCGACGCGGTATAGCGGGCGTGATACCAGAGCGTGCCGTCCTCGGCCGTGACCGGTT
The DNA here is from genome assembly GCA_947627335.1 of uncultured Clostridia bacterium. GTDB lineage: Bacteria > Bacillota > Clostridia > Oscillospirales > CAG-382 > Coliplasma. Next base: position 732 of record CANQVQ010000144.1, read on the forward strand.
CCGGGTCGAGCAGGTCGATGTGCGCCCCCTCGGGAATGGTCGTGACGACGCCGCCCGACGTGCTCGGCTGTTCACGCAGGCGCAGGCGCGTCGTCGTGCGCGGCAATTCGCCGGGTTCGGTCGGCTGGGAGACCTCGGGCGTCGACGTTTCCGGGGTGCTGACCGTCGGCGTACTGACGGAGCCGCTGACCGTTCCGCTGACGGTCCCGCTCACGTCGGACGAAACCGTCGGGTCGCTGACGTCCGGGGTGCTTGCATCCGGGGTGCTGACCGAAGGCGTGCTGACCGAGCCGGACGCATCGCCGGAGGGCGTCGTCCCCGGTTCGGACAGGTCGTCGGAGGGCGTGTCCGCCGATATGACCTGCGAAACGTAGCCTTCCGACGGCGTAGAGGACAGGTCGGTCGTCGGCGTCTTGGGCGAGGACAGGAACCAATACAAGATATAGGTCAGCGCTCCCGCGAACAGCACGCCGAGCAGGATGCAGATGCGGTTGATGACGACCGGGGACATCCCGCCGCTCTTCGGCGGTTTGACGTCCTCGACGTTCGGGAGCGGGAACTCGACGGACTCCCCGTCCGCGATCCCTTCGCGGATGCGCTCCGTGACCCGTTCGGGCAGGTCGAAATTCTTCCCGCAGGTGCGGAGCAGCTTATCGAGATACGGGGCGAACAGCTCGCCGTCGCCCGGATTCGCCCGCTCCAGCGCCTCGCAGAGCGCCTCGTGTCCCCTGTACACCCGGCACTTGACCGTCTGCACCGAGCAGCCGACCATACCGGCGACCTCCTCGACCGGGAAACGGGCGTAATCGTACAGCAGGACGCAGATGCGGTCGGCATCCGGCAGGACGCGCAGACCCTCCGTGACCGTATCGAGGTGGGAACGGCGAACGTTGATCTCCGCAGCGTTCTGCGGATTCGGGCGGTTCATGCCGTCGAACAGGGACGGGTCGCCCTCGACTTCATCGACCGTCACGCTGTTGCCGCGAATGCCCGCCAGCGCGATCTTCGCGAAGTAGAACGCGTTCCCGCAGATCCAATGGTAAAACGACTGCTCCTCGGGGATGGAGCGTTGGCTCCTCCACGCGTAAAGGAAGATCGAACGGGTCGCGTCGACGGCGGCGTCCTCCTCCCGCAGCAGGCAGTGGCAAAAATAGTAGACCCGTTTTCCGTAGGTCGAATAGAGTGCTTCAAACGCTTCCTCCGCGCCCTCTCCGCCCGCACGCAGGCGTGCGGTCAGCCCGGCGATCCGTTCCGATTCCGTCATGGTATGGTTCCTTTCCGAGAATCTTTCTGTTATTTGTTCAATATACTATTATACTGATTTTCCGCGTTCTGTCAAGCACAGCGTGTAAACATTTCCCGGAAATATCGTTTCCGAAGGAAAAATATTTCGGCTTTTTCGCAAAATTCCGAAAAAAGCGGTTGATTTTTTCGATCCGGTGTGGTAAGATAGAACGAATAAAAAAAGAATCTGCAATAAAATGAAAAAGGAAACGGTGAACAAAATGAGCGCACTCAAAGGCGCAGCGGTGATCGGTCAGTCCGGCGGACCGACTTCGGTCATCAACGCATCCGCTTACGGCTGTATCAAAACGGCCCTGGAAAACGAAAACATCACGAAGGTCTACGGAATGTGCAACGGCATCAAAGGCCTGCTCGACGACAAGCTCTTCGTCATGGACGAGGAGGATCCCGCCGAGCTGGCTCTGATGAAGACCACCCCGTCCTCCGCGCTCGGCTCCTGCCGCTACAAGCTCAAGGACGCGTCGGTCGATGAAACCGATTACAAACGGATCCTGGAGATTTTCAAGAAGCACGACATTCGCTACTTCTTCTACAACGGCGGAAACGATTCGATGGACACCTGCAACAAGGTCTCCAAATATATGCTCGCGCACGGCTACGAGTGCCGCGTGATGGGCATTCCAAAGACCATCGACAACGACCTCGCCGGGACCGACCACTGCCCCGGATACGCGTCCGCCGCGAAGTACATCGCCACGTCTTTGATGGAGATCTATCACGATGCGCGTGTGTACGACACCGGCATGATCACGGTCGTCGAGATCATGGGACGCAACGCCGGCTGGCTGACCGCGTCCGCCGCGCTCGCCTGCGCGAAGGGACAGGGTCCGGATCTGATCTACTGCCCGGAGAACGATTTCGACCTGCCGTCCTTCATCGCGAAGGTGCAGTCGATCTACGACCAGAACGGCAAGTGCATCGTCGCCGTCTCCGAGGGCATTCACGACAAGGACGGCAAGTATATCTCCGAATACGGCAACGACCTGTCCAACGCTCGCGACGGGTTCGGTCATGCCCAGCTCGGCGGTCTGGCGTCCTATCTCGCCAACGAGCTGAAGAAAGCCACCGGCGCGAAGGTCCGCGGGATCGAACTTTCGCTCCTGCAGCGCTGTGCGGCGCACTGCGCCTCCGGGACGGACATCGAGGAGTCCTTCAACGCCGGAAAGACGGCGGTCGAAAAGGCGGTCGAGGGCGTGACGGACAAGATGGTCGGCTTCGTGCGCGAAACGGTTGACGGCAAGTACGTCTGCAAGTACGAGCTGTTCGACCTGAACGTCGTCGCCAACACCGAAAAGAAGATCCCGTCCGACTGGTTCAACGCGACCAAGGACGGCATGAACGAGAAGTTCGTCGCCTACGCGCTCCCGCTGATCCAGGGTGAGACGGACCTGCCGAAGGAGGACGGTCTGCCGAAGTTCGT
>CANQVQ010000145.1 GCA_947627335.1 uncultured Clostridia bacterium
GAATAACTTCCATGGCTAAAATCGCATTTCTCTTCTCCGGTCAGGGCGCGCAGCACCCCGGCATGGCGAAGGATCTGTATGAGAAAAACGCCTCCGTGCGCGCCCTGTTCGACCGTGCGGAGCAGCTGCGGAACGGCACGCTCGCCCAGATGTTCGAGGGCGACGCGGAAACCCTCCGCGCAACCGAAAACACGCAGCCCTGTCTGTATCTCGCCGATTTCGCTCCCGCCGCCGTGCTTGCGGAAGCGGGGGTCCGTCCGGCGGGCGTGGCGGGTTTTTCTCTCGGCGAACTGCCCGCGCTGGCGTTTGCCGGTGCGATCGACCCGGCGGAGGGCTTTTCGCTGACCGTTCGGCGGGGCGAACTGATGGGACAAGCCACGCGGGAGCGGAAAAGCTCCATGGTCGCGGTCATCAAATTGGACAACGAGACGGTAGAACGCCTCTGCGCGGAATTCGACGAGATCTACCCGGTCAACTATAATTCCGCCGGCAATCTGTCGGTCGCGGGGGAGGAAAGCCAGCTTGCGGCGTTCTCCGAACGCGTCAAGCAGGCGGGCGGTCGCGCCCTGCCGCTGAAGGTGGCGGGCGGCTTCCATTCGCCGTTCATGGACGACGCCGCGAAGCAATTTGCGGACGTCCTGCAAAAGACGAACTTTGCGTCCCCGCGCCTGCCCGTGTACGCCAATTACGACGCGTCCCCGTACGCCGGTCCGGTCGCCGACACGCTGAGCCGGCAGATGAACCACCCGGTCCGCTGGGAGCAGACCGTCCTGCGCATGGCGGCGGACGGCTTCGACACGTTCGTCGAAACCGGCGTGGGGAACGTGCTTGCGAAGCTCGTCGCCCGCATCCTGCCGGACGCGAAGGTCTATACCGCCGAAACGGCGGAGGACTGCGCGAAGGTCGCGGACGAGGTGGGCAGCCATGTTTGAGGGCAAGGTCGCCGTCGTCACCGGCGGATCGCGTGGGATCGGGCGGGAGATCTGCCTGGAGTTCGCACGTCGCGGGGCGGACGTCGCTTTCCTGTACGCGGGCAACGCGCAGGCGGCCGGGGAAACGCTTTCCCTGCTGAAGGAGCACGGCGTTCGTGCGGAAGCGTATGCCTGCGACGTTTCGGACGCCGAAGCCGTGCGGGAGACGTTCAAGACCCTCCTCGCGTCCTTCGGGACGGCGGACATCCTCGTCAACAACGCCGGGATCACCTGCGACAAGCTGGCGATGCTGATGAAGGAGGAGGACTTCGACCGCGTGCTTTCGGTCAACCTGCGGGGGGCGTTCTACTGCGCAAAGCAGGTCGTCCCGGTCATGGTGAAGAAGCGGAGCGGGAAGATCATCAACATTTCCTCGGTTTCCGGGCTGATCGGGAACGCGGGGCAGTGCAATTATGCCGCCGCGAAGGCGGGGCTGATCGGTCTGACGAAGTCCCTCGCCCGGGAGCTTGCGCCCCGCGGGATCACCTGCAACGCGGTCGCGCCCGGGTTCGTCGAAACCGACATGACGGCGAACCTCGCGGCGGGCACGCCCCTGACGGACAGCATCCCGCTCAAGCGGTTTGCCAAACCCGCCGAGGTCGCAAAACTGGTCGCCTTCCTCGCGTCCCCGGACGCGGATTACATCACCGGCGAAACCGTCCGCATCGACGGCGGACTCGCGATGTAAAGGACGGCGTACCCGAACAGAAAGGATAGGAATTTTCATGCCAAAACGCGTAGTTATCACGGGAATGGGGGCGGTAACGCCCATCGGAAACGACGTTCCCTCGTATTTTGAAGGGCTTCGGACCGGGAGGAACGGCGTCGGGCTGCTGACCCGGTTCGATACGACCGATTTCAAGTGCAAGGTGGCGGCGGAGGTCAAGGACTTCGACCCGTCCGCCTGCTTCGACCTGCTGACCCGTCGAAAGACCGATCTGTATGTGCAGTACGCGGTGTGCGCGGCGCAGGAGGCGGTCGACGACAGCGGGATCCTCGACGGGATCGACCGGGACGAGTTCGGCGTGTACGCCGGGTCCGGCGTGGGCGGCATCAACACCATCTGCGAGGAGAACAAGAAGCTGCTCGAGGGCGGTCCGAAGATGGTCAGCCCGCATTTCGTGCCGAAGATGATCATCAACATCGCCGCCGGGCAGATCGCCATTCGGTTCGGGGCGCACGGTCCGGCGATGAACCTTTCGACCGCCTGCGCGACCGGTTCGACCGCCGTCGGCGAGGCGTTCCGCGCCATCCGCGACGGATACCTGACCGCCGCCGTCTGCGGCGGAAGCGAAGCGGCGGTCAATCCGCTCGCGATCGCGGGATTCATCAACTGCATGGCGCTTTCGCAGTCGCAGGACCCGGAAGCGGCCTCCCTGCCGTTCGACAGCCGCCGCGGCGGATTCGTGCTCGGCGAAGGCGCCGCGATGGTGGTTCTCGAAGAATATGAGCACGCCGTCGCACGCGGCGCGAAGATCTACGCGGAAGTCTGCGGCTACGGCGCGACCTGCGACGCGCACCACGTCACCGCGCCCGATCCCGAAGCCAAGCAGACCATCCGCGCCGTCGCCATGGCGATGAACGGCGTGGCATACGACCCGGCACGCACCTACGTCAACGCCCACGGCACCGGCACGAAGCTCAACGACAAGGTCGAAACGCTCGCCTTCAAATCCTACTTCGGCGAGGGCGCGAAGGACCTGCACATCAGCTCCACCAAGTCCATGACCGGTCATATGCTCGGCGCCGCCGGCACGGCGGAACTGCTCGCCTGCGTGCTCGCACTGCAGGAGGACCTCGTCCCGCCGACCATCCACCTGACCTCCCCCGATCCGGAGCTGGATCTGAACTATACCCCGAATACGGCGGTACACACCCCGATCGACACGGCGCTGTCCACCTCGCTCGGCTTCGGCGGGCATAACACCTGCCTGGTCCTCAAGAAGGCGCCGCAATGAACCGGGAGGAACTGATGACCCTGCTCCCCCACCGGGACGGAATGCTGCTTTTGGACGAAGCGGAAGTCCGCGACGGCAAGGCGCTGGGCAAAAAGAAAATCCGCCCGGAGGAATTCTTCCTGCAGGGGCATTTCCCGGGCGACCCGATCGTTCCGGGGGTGATCCTGTGCGAAATTTTAGCGCCATCGGCGTGCGTCCTGCTGGGGGACAGTATCAGCGGACCCGTCCGCACGGTGCTGACCGGGCTCGACGGCGTGCGCTTCAAGCGTGCGGTGCGTCCGGGCGACGTGCTGGAGACCGAATGCGTGATCGAAAAGCAAAGACCGCCCTTCTACTGGGCGAAAGGGACCGGGAAGGTGGACGGGGAGCTGAGCGTCAGCGCCTCCTTCTCCTTCGCCGTGTTTCCCGCAGAGGAGAAAAAGGGCTGACCCCTCCCCTGCGCCGATCAGTTTTGCAAGAAAGGATTGGTATATGGTATGATGCAGATACATTCCCCCCCGTCGCGTTCGCGCAGGCGGACG
>CANQVQ010000146.1 GCA_947627335.1 uncultured Clostridia bacterium
GGCGGATTCCTGCAAGCTGCGCTCCTCCTATTACCTGCTCGGCGCGGGACTGGGGCGGTTCGGGTACGCCAGCACCGGCCTGCCCGGCGGATGCGACTTCGGTTCGCGTCCGATGGACCAGCACATCAAGGGATTCCGTGCGCTGGGCGCGACGGTCGAGAAGGGCGAACTTCCCGACGGAAGCATCGCCTGCGACAGCCGGGAGAACGGGCTGAACGGCGCGTCGATCTACCTCGACGTCCCGTCGGTCGGCGCGACCATCAACATCATGCTCGCCGCCTGCAAAGCGAACGGCAGCACGGTCATCGACAACGCGGCGCGGGAGCCGCACGTCGTCGACGTCGCGTCCTTCCTCAACAGCTGCGGCGCGGACATTCTCGGCGCCGGAACGCCGACCATTCGCATCAACGGCGTTTCCGAACTGCACGGCTGCACCTACGCCGTCGTGCCGGACATGATCGAAGCCGGCACCTACATGATCGCCGCCGCGGCGACCCGCAGCGAAGTCACCGTTTCCAACGTCATTCCCCGCCACCTCGAATCCCTGACCGCCAAACTGCAGGAGATGGGGGTTCCGGTCGAGGAGGGCGACGACAGCATCACGATCCACGCCCCGGCGGCGGACGCCGCTCCGATGCACGCGGTCCGCGTCAAGACCGCCTTTTACCCCGGTTTCCCGACCGACCTCCAGCCGCAGATCGCCGTCCTGCTCTGCCTCGCCGACGGGGAAAGCAGGCTGACCGAATCCGTCTGGGCGAACCGCTTCCAGTATGTGCCGGAGCTGCTGCGCATGGGCGCACGGGTGACGTTTTCCGGGACCGACCTGCTGATCACCGGCGTGGACGCCCTGCAGGCTGCCAACGTGCGCGCCGTAGACCTGCGCGCCGGGGCCGCGATGGTCATCGCGGCGCTGACCGCCGAGGGACGGACGGTCGTCGATGATATTCACCATATCCTGCGCGGATACGAGCATATCGTCGAAAAGCTGACCGCCGTCGGCGCGGACATCCGCCGCGTCGAACTTTCGGACGAAGTTTGAATCTCCTCCTCTCGGGCGTCGCCAAAAAAAGGACGACCCGAAAAGGGGTCGTCCGTCCGGACGTTTCGGACCCGTTCGGCGATCCCCGCCGCACGGAAACGACGAAGGGCTGCCGTACATCGTGCCTTTACGCACGGGCGGCAGCCCTGTTTGTTTTCGTTTTTCAGCGGAACAGCGAAAGGAAATCCGGCTCCTTTGCGCGGACCTCGACGCCGTTCAGATACGCGAGCAGCGGAAAATCCGCTTTTTCCGGGCGGAAGCGCAGGGAATAGGCGCAAAGCGCCTGATGCGCGAACCCGTTCTGCCGATCTTCCTTGTTGACGGCGTACTTCCCGTCGCCGAGCAGCGGATGTCCCGCGTCGGCGAACTGCACGCGGATCTGGTGCGTCCGCCCGGTCAGCAGGGCGACTTCCAGCAGGGAAAGCCGCTTTTCCCGGTCGGTCCGCAGGACGCGGTAGCGGGTGACCGCCTCCTTGCCGAAGCGGGAGCTGACGCGGACGGTATTGGTCCTCGCGTCCTTCTCCAACCGGCTCCGCAGCTCGCCCGACGGGTGCGCAAACAGCCCGTGTACGGCGGCAAGGTAGGTCTTTTCGACCTGTCGACGCTTGATCATCCCGTTCATCTCCGCGAGCGCACGGGCGTTCTTCGCGGCGATGACCAGCCCCTCGGTGTTGCGGTCGATGCGGTTGCAGAGGGCGGGGGCGAAGGCGTTTTCGGCTTCCGGGCGGTAGGTGCCTTTCTGGTAGAGGTAGGCCTGGATCAGGTGGATAAGCGTGTAGACCTGTTCCTCCTCGTCCGAATGCACCAGCAGTCCGGCGGGCTTGTCCGCGACGAGCAGGTTTTCGTCCTCGTAGGCGACGCGCAGGGCGTCCGTTTCCCCCAAAAGCTGTCGGAACGCCTCCTTTTCGGGCGGTCGTTCAAAAAATTCGTCCCGGATATACAGCGAAAGCACGTCCCCTTCCCGCAGGACGGTGGATTCCGTCGCTTTTTTGCGGTTGACGGTCACGCATTTCTTGCGGATGTACTTGTACAGCAGGGACGACGGCATGGACCGAAAGGTTTTCGCGAGGAACTTGTCCAGCCTTTGTCCGCTGTCGTTGGGACCGACGACCAGTTCTCTCATGCGTCCTCCCGCAGCCGGAACACGCCGAAGCATTCCGGGCGATGGAAGTCCGGCGTCTCGCTGTCCACCGGCGCCCACATCCCGTAATGCGGGATCGGCGTTTCGTCCCCGCACTTGTAGAAGTTGCCGCGCAGCTCGTCTCCGGGCGCGAACGTGTCCTTGCCGAACAGCGTCCCGACCTGTCCGATCGTAAAGAACGCGTCGACGGTCCAACGGTCGTCAAACCGCTTCGCACGAACGGCGGGCAGGTCCGAAAGCAGTTCGTGGAGCGGGGTCTTCGGCTTGCGACCGGGTCGCAGAGCGGACAGGAACGCGCCGTTGGCGTTCATTTCAAAGTTGATGTAGTTCGGCTGCGACGGGTCAAAATTGACGAAGCATTCGAGGCAGCTGTCCTTGTAGACCGGCTGATTATAGACGGTGCTGTCCGCCTTCGGGTCCGTTTCAAACGCTTCCATGTGCAGCGCGAAGCCCGCGTCCCGCACATACACCATCTGCGCGAAGGCTTTCGGGGCGTATCCCGCGGTCCAGCGGTAGGTCGAGATGTCCGCTTTCGGGACGTTCGTGAAGTCCGCGCACGGGCGGATCAAGACGGGATAGAGCGGGGTGTTGCCGGTTTGCATACGCGTTTTCCTCCCATAGGACGTTCTTTTCGCTTCCCATCATACACTTTTTTTGCATTCCTGTCAACCGAATCGCAAAAAAATCTTGCAAATTCGTTCGGAAAGCGTTATACTGTATAGGATCCATACAAACCGACGAAAGGACACGGTCATGAACGCGAAACCGGCGGAAAAGATCCCCGTCATCCTGCAATCCTTCCTTTCCTATAAGGAAACCATTCAAGGGCGCTCCCGCCTGACGGTACAGCAGTACTATACCGACCTGCGTATGTTTTTCCGCTTCCTGCGGGTGTCCCGCGGGGAGGTCGAGCCGGACCCGGGCGACCCGGAGGCGTTCTCGAAGGTGTCCATCGACCGCGTGGACCGCGATTTCGCCGCGAGCGTGACGACCGACGAGGTCTACGCGTTCCTGCTGTGGCTCGCCCACGACCAGGGGAACCGTCCCGCCGCCCGTGCGCGGAAGCTGTCCGCCCTGCGCTCGTTCTACAAGTACCACACGACCAAATCCCACCAACTCGAAAACGACCCGACCCGGGACATCGATACCCCCAACGTCAAGCAGGCCCTGCCGAAGTACCTCTCGCTCGACGAGAGCCGCGCCCTGCTCGAAAGCGTCGACCCGTCCTCGGAGACCTATCGGCGGGACTAC
>CANQVQ010000147.1 GCA_947627335.1 uncultured Clostridia bacterium
CTACCCGATCGCCAAGCTGTCCGCCAAGCTCGCGCTGGGCTACACGCTCGACGAGGTGAAGAACGAGATCACCGGCAAGACCTGCGCCTGCTTTGAACCGGCGTTGGATTACGTCGTCGTCAAGTTCCCGAAATGGCCGTTCGATAAGTTCGCCGGTTCCAGCCGAACGCTCGGGACGCAGATGAAGGCGACCGGGGAAGTGATGGCGATCGCTCCGTCCTTCGAGGCGGCGCTTATGAAAGCCGTCCGCGGAGCGGAACTTTCGCTCGACACGCTCGACGCCCCGCCGCTTTCCGACCGCCCGGTCCGCGAACGGCTGCATGAGCAGAACGATCGACGCCTGTTCACGGTTTTTGAAGCGCTCAAAAGCGGTGTCTCCGTCGAGGAGATCCACGAGATCACGAAGATCGACCGTTTCTTCCTCGCAAAACTGCAAAATCTCGCCCGATTTGAACTGCATCTGCAGTCCGATGGGCTTTGCGACGGCGATTACGCGGAAGCAAAGCGGCTGGGCTATCCCGACGCGGCGATCCGCCGCCTGAGCGGAGCGGAAACGCTCCCGGAATGCCGGTTCGCCTACAAGATGGTGGACACCTGTGCGTCGGAATTTCGGGCGGAAACGCCGTATTTCTATTCCACCTGCGACGAATTCTGCGAATCCCGTGCCTTCCCGCGTTCGGGCAAGCCGGTCGTGCTGGTGCTGGGTTCCGGACCGATCCGCATCGGGCAGGGCATCGAGTTCGATTACAGTTCGGTGCATTGCGTCTGGACGCTGCGGGAGATGGGCTACGACGTGGTCATCGTCAACAACAACCCGGAAACCGTCTCCACCGACTACGACACCGCCGACCGGCTCTACTTCGAGCCGCTCTGCCCGGAGGACGTCCTGCAAATCGTTCGGGTCGAACGCCCGATCGGGGTCGTCGTCGCCTTCGGCGGGCAGACCGCCATCAAGCTCACGCAGTTCCTCGACCGACAGGGCATTCGGATCCTCGGCACGTCCGCCGACGGCATCGACCTCGCGGAGGACCGCGAGCGGTTCGACAAACTGCTCGAGACCTTCGGGATCCGCCGTCCGATGGGGATGGGGGTGCGCACCATGGACGAGGCGCTTCGTGCGGCGGAAACGCTCGGCTACCCGGTGCTTCTCCGCCCGTCCTACGTCATCGGCGGGCAGAATATGACCATTTCCCGCAACGCGGAGCAGACGCGACGCTATATGGAGGTCATTCTCTCCGGCGGCATCGAAAACCCGGTTCTGGTCGATCGCTATATGCCCGGCACGGAGCTGGAGGTGGACGTCATATCCGACGGGAAGTCCGTCCTGATCCCCGGCATCATGGAGCATATCGAGCGTGCCGGGGTCCACAGCGGCGACTCCATCGCCGTTTATCCGCCGTACAACCTCAGCGACAAGTTCCTCGGTCGCATCTGCGACGCGTCCGAGCGGTTGGCGAAGGCGCTCGGCACGAAGGGTCTGGTCAACATCCAGTACCTGATCTGGGAGGACGAGCTTTACGTCATCGAGGTCAATCCCCGTGCCTCCCGCACGGTGCCGTACATCAGCAAAGTGACCGGGGTGCCGATGGTGGACCTCGCGTCGCGTGTCATGCTCGGCGCGGACCTCGAGAGCCTCGGCTACGGGACCGGGCTGTACCGCACGCCGCCGTATTATGCGGTCAAGGTGCCGGTATTCTCCTTTGAAAAACTCGGGGACGCGAATTCCATTCTCGGTCCGGAGATGAAGTCCACCGGCGAGGTGCTCGGCATCGGCAAAACCATGGCGGAAGCGCTCTTCAAGGGGCTGACCGCCGCCGGATTCGTCCTGCCGTCCGCCGTTTCGCGTACGCGTGCCGGGGTGTTCCTCAGCGTCGAGGAGGACGATTACGGCGACGCGGTGTCCCTCGCCCGTCGGTTCCACGACCTCGGTCTGCCGCTCTATGCGACGTCCGGCACCGCCGACGCGATCCGACGGCTGGGCATCGAAGCGCGGACCGTGGAGCGGGAGGAACTGTTCCCGCTGCTGGAAAGCGGCAAACTGACCTATCTGATCTACACCGGGGCGGTCCGGGACGGCACGGTCGGCGACTACATCGCCCTGCACCGTCGCGCCATGCAGCTCGGCATTCCGTGCCTGACGTCCCTCGATACCGCTTCCGCGCTCGCGCAGATGATCGCCGGGCGGTACAACGCGGGCAATACCGAATTGGTCGACCTCAACAATATGCGGCTCTGGCGGCAGAAGATCCGCTTTACGAAGATGAATTCCTGCGGGAACGACTACATCTTCATCGAAAATTTCGACGGTGCGATCACCTGCCCGGAATCCCTCTGCGTGGACCTTTGCCGAACGCACTACGGCATCGGCGGGGACGGCATCGTGCTTATTGAGCGTTCCCGCGTCGCGGACGCGAAGATGCGCACCTATAACCGGGACGGAAGCGAGGGGAAAATGGCTGGCAACAACCTCCGCTGCGTCGGGAAATACCTCTATGACAACGGCTATGTCCGCAGTGAAACGCTGACGGTCGAAACCGCCGGCGGCGTGCGTCGGCTGAAGCTCTATCTGCGCGACGGCAAGGTGAATACGGTCACGGTGGATATGGGAAAAGCGGACTTCTCGCCGAAGTCCCTGCCCGCTCTGTGCGACGCGGAGAAGATGGTTCGGTACCCGCTGACGGTCGGCGGAAAGGCGTACGAGGTGACCTGTGTTTCGGTCGGCAATCCGCACTGCGTGGTGTTCTGCGAGTTCCCGGACAGCCTTCCGCTCGAGACGCTCGGCCCGCAGTTTGAATACGCCGATTGCTTCCCGGAGCGCATCAATACCGAGTTCGTCCGCGTCGTGGATCGCCACAGCCTGCGCGTGCGCGTCTGGGAGCGTGGAAACGGCGAAACGCTCGCCTGCGGGACCGGCGCCTGCGCCGCGGTGATCGCCGCGGTGGAGAACGGGCTGTGCGAAAAGGGAAGCGACGTGACGGTCCGACTGCCCGGCGGCGACCTGACGGTCAACTATACGGACGAACGCGTCCTGCTGACCGGGAACGCGCAAAGCGTGTACGACGGGACGTTCACCTATTGAGCGTTCACGCGAAAAAATCCGAAAAAGGCGAAAAAAATTGTAAGAAGCCCTTGACAAAGCGGGGAAAACGTGCTATAATTGATTTGTTCCGCGTGGGGACCCGCTTTATGTGGGGGATTAGCTCAGCTGGGAGAGCGCAAGGTTCGCAATCTTGAGGTCACGGGTTCGATCCCCGTATTCTCCACCAACATGGCTACGCGGTGTAGCCGAACGGGAAACGAAGGTGTTTGCGCACCTTCGTCGCCCGTCGAAAATTATTGGGTAGTTGCGAAGCCCCACGCGAGTCGCGCCGCCCTTTCACAGCCGGTCTTAACCGCAGATTCCCTTTTTGGGGAGGTTGAAAGGTAGCA
>CANQVQ010000148.1 GCA_947627335.1 uncultured Clostridia bacterium
CCGCCTCGGCGCAGGCGCGTTCGTCTGCGGCGAGGAAACGGCTCTGCTGACCTCCATCGAGGGCAATCGCGGCGAGCCGCGTCCGCGTCCGCCGTTCCCGGCGGTCAAGGGTCTGTTCGGCAAGCCGACGGTCATCAACAACGTCGAAACCTACGCGAACATCTGCCAGATCATCCTCAACGGCGCCGACTGGTTCGCGTCGCAGGGCACCAAGACGTCCACCGGCACGAAGGTCTTCGCCCTCGGCGGCAAGATCAAGCACACCGGGCTCGTCGAAGTCCCGATGGGCACGACGCTCCGCGAGATCATCTACGACATCGGCGGCGGCATCCCGAACGGCAAGAAGTTCAAGGCGGCGCAGACCGGCGGTCCGTCCGGCGGCTGCATCCCGGCGGCGAACCTCGACACGGCGGTCGATTACGACTCGCTGAAGGCGATCGGCTCCATGATGGGCTCCGGCGGTATGATCATCATGGACGAGGACAACTGCATGGTCGACATCGCGAAGTTCTTCCTGGAATTCACGGTCGACGAATCCTGCGGCAAGTGCGTCCCGTGCCGTCTCGGCACCCGCCGTATGCTGGACATCCTCACCCGGATCACCGAAGGCAAGGGCGAGGACGGCGACATCGAAAAACTCGAAGCGATCGCTGCGGACCTGCAATGCTCGGCGCTCTGCGCGCTCGGGCAGACCGCGCCGAACCCGGTCGTTTCCACCCTGCGCTACTTCCGCGACGAATACGAAGCGCACATCTACGAGAAGCGCTGCCCGGCGGGCGCGTGCAAGGCGCTCCTGCAATACGCGATCGACCCCGAAAAGTGCAAAGGCTGCTCGCTCTGCTCCAAGAAGTGTCCGGCCGGCGCGATCTCCGGGGAGATCAAGAAGCCGTTCACGATCGACCCGACGAAGTGCATCAAGTGCGGCGTCTGCATGGAAACCTGTCGGTTCGGCGCCGTCGTCAAGAAATAAACGGGGGAATGACATAGAATGGAAAACAAAACCGTAACACTCACCGTCGATGGGGTCACCGTCACCGTCCCCGCCGACGCTACCGTGCTGGACGCTGCGCGGGAAGCCGGGGTCAATATCCCGACGCTCTGCTACCTCAAGGACGTCAACGCCATCGGCTCCTGCCGCCTGTGTCTGGTCGAGATCCAGGGCGCGAGAGGGCTGCAGGCGGCCTGCGTTTCCCCGGTCGCGGAAGGGCAGGTCGTCACGACCAACAGCCCGAAGCTGCGCGAAACGCGCCGTATGAACCTCGAACTGATCCTTTCCAACCACAACCGCGAATGTACCTCCTGCGTCCGCAGCGGCAACTGCGAACTGCAGGCGCTCTGCCGGGAGTACGGCGTCGACGACTATCCCTACGACGGCAAGCTGTCCAGCGAGAAGTACGACGACGTCAGCCCGTCCATCGTGCGGGATAATTCCAAGTGCATCAACTGCCGTCGCTGCGTCGCGACCTGCAATAAGGTGCAGGGCATCGGCGCCATCGGCGTGTCCGGGCGTGGTTTCCGCTCGGAGATCGGCTGCATCTACGGCGAAAGCCTTGCGGACAGCCCGTGCGTCTACTGCGGTCAGTGCATCCTCGCCTGCCCGGTCGGCGCTCTGAAGGAAAAGGACAGCATCGCCGACGTGTACGCGGCGCTCGCGTCCGGCAAGCACGTCGTCGTCCAGCCTGCGCCGGCGGTCCGTGCGACCATCGGCGAGGAATTCGGCTACCCGGTCGGCACGTCCGTCACCGGCAAACTCGCTACGGCGCTGCGCCGTCTCGGCTTTGCGAAGGTGTTCGACACCGACTTCGGCGCGGACCTGACGATCATGGAGGAGGGCGCGGAGCTGATCCACCGTCTGCAGAACGGCGGCAAACTGCCGATGATCACCTCCTGCTCGCCCGGCTGGGTCAACTACTGCGAGAAGTTCTACCCCGAATTCCTGCCGAATCTGTCCACCTGCAAGTCCCCCCACGAGATGGAGGGCGCGATGATCAAGACCTATTACGCCGAAAAGGCGGGGATCGACCCGAAGGACATCTACGTCGTTTCGGTCATGCCCTGCACGGCGAAGAAGTTCGAGGCGAAGCGCGGCGAACTGTCTCACGACGGGCTGCAGGACGTCGACGCGGTCCTGACCGTGCGCGAACTCGCGAAGATGATCCGCAGCGCGGGCATCGACTTCCGCCGTCTGCCGGATTCCGACTTCGACTCCCTGCTCGGCGAATCCTCCGGCGCGGGCGTCATCTTCGGCGCGACCGGCGGCGTCATGGAAGCCGCTCTGCGTACCGTGTATGAAAAACTCACCGGCAAGACGCTCGAGGACGTGAACTTCACGGCGGTGCGCGGCACGGCGGGCGTCAAGGAGGCGGAGATCGACCTCGACGGCAAGAAGATCACGGTCGCCGTCGCCAACGGCACGAAGAACGCGTCCAACCTGCTCGAAGCGGTCAAGCGCGGCGAGAAGGACTACACCTTCATCGAAGTTATGGGCTGCCCGGGCGGCTGCGTCTGCGGCGGCGGCACGCCGATCGTCAACGCGACCGACCGCGTCTATATCGACCTCAAGGCGGAACGCGCCAAGGCGCTCTACGCCGAGGACGCCGGCAAGCCCGTCCGCAAGTCCCACGAAAACTCGGAGATCAAGGCGATCTACGCGGACTTCCTCGGCGAACCGAATTCCCATAAGGCGCACGAACTGCTCCACACGACCTACGCGCCCCGGGCGAAGTATCGCAAACACGAGGCGTAAAAGTTTCATCAAGCAAAAGAAGGTCCAGACATGGACCTTCTTTTTATGCGTCCTGTTTTTATACCCCAAACCGAAAAGTTTTTGGGGATTTTTAAGGGGATTTTTTCAAAAAGCCCCTTAAATGGGGTTTGGGGCAACGCCCCAAAAGGTCGCTTAACCCCCTTACGAATGCAACTTCCGATACACCACTAAGGAGCGGCGGGCGCAGGCGGATATGGATGCGGGGTGGAAGTCGGGCAGCCCGGCGTAGAGGGTGTCGCGGAGCGGATCGACCCAACGGGCGGGCAGGGCTTTCGCGCCGAGCAGCGCACCGAGGAAGGAACCGACGGTCGCGCCGTTGCAGTCGGTGTCCCAGCCGCAGCAGACGGCGGCGGCGAGGGTCTTTGTGAAGTAGCCGTTCCCGTAGACGACGGACGCGGCGCAGCAGGCGGCGTTGTTGACCGTGTGGACCGTGTGGTAGTGCCCGAACTGCTCCCAAAGCCCCGCCCAAAGGACCTCCGCGGACGGCGCGGACTTCGCGAGCCGCACGGCGTATTCGACCGCCTCGTGCAGGCGCGACCTGCGCGGCACGACGGACAGCCCAACGCGGACGCATTCCTCCGGCGACGAACCGTTG
>CANQVQ010000149.1 GCA_947627335.1 uncultured Clostridia bacterium
AGGAATGCGTCGGGCAGAGGCTTCGGCGGACGTCGGGGACCTGCGTGCGGAAGTACTCGGGCAGGTAGCCGACGTTCGACGGGGTGGTCCGCACGTCGAACGCTCTTGCGTGTGCGGGACCGACGAACAGGTAGCTGAGCGTCGGGAACACCAGCGTGCCGCCCGGTCCGAGCGCCTCGCGCAGTCCGTCGACGACCTCCTTTGCGGTCGCGCCCCCGCCGAGCGAGCGGAAGGACGAGTGGACCAGCAGTGCGCTCCCCTTCCGCACGCCGAGTGCGCGTGCGTCGTCGGCTATTTTTTGGGTCATGGATGGCATGGTAAAACTTCCTTTCCTTGTGGGGCGGGCGAGCCTTCCTGTGGGGCGTTGCCCCACACCCCATTTAAGGAACTTTTTGAAAAAAGTTCCTTAAAAATCTTCCAAAACTTTTCGGTTGGGGGGGTATAAAAACGGGTTTTTTCGCCTTCGCAGGTCGAACCGAAGAAGTGCGAAAAGGGCAAGGTATGACGGGGGACGCGGAGACGGCGTCGGGGGACTTCCCCGCCGTCGTTCAAAACTTTTCGGTTGGGGAGATAAAAAACGGGATTTTTCGCCTTCGCCGGTCGAACCGAAGTGGTGCGAAAGGGGCAAGGTATGATGGGGGACGCGGAGACGGCGTCGCGGGGACTTCCCCGCCGTCGTGCAAAAATTTTTTTGGATTTTGGGGAAAAATTCAGATCCACGGGTGGATCGGGTCCTTCCACATATCATACTTATCCGGGTAGCGGGTACTGTGGAAGCAGAGCGTGGTATACGGCGGGACGGTGACGTTGCCGGTGTACCACTTCAGGGTGAGCAGTTCGCACATGGTCAGGTCGGACTGAAATTTCCACACCAACGGCTGCTCCGTGCGGTTGCACACGACCTCGATCGACCCCTCGAACGGGCGGCGGAACCGCCGGAACGCGAACGTCGACGACGGGCTGTCCAGCACCTCGAAATCCCCGCCCCACAGGAGCTCCAGCTTCTGCCGGAGCAGGTTATACGCCCGCATGACGGCGAACAGATCCTCGTCCGGGCGGTTCCACGGGAACGGACGGCGGTTGAACGGGTCGCCGTAGCCCTCCATGCCCGCTTCGTCGCCGTAGTAGAGGCAGGGGATCCCGGGCAGGAAGCAGAAGAGCGGGTAGCCGCAGATCAGCAGCCGCTTCGCCTTTTCCCGCTGTTCCGGGGTCAGCCGCCTGACCGCCTTTTCGTCGTTGGTCAGCCCCTCTCCGTCGCCGTCGCCGAGCAGGGTCAGGATCCGTGGGGTGTCGTGGGTCCCGATATTATTCAGCGTATGCCGCATCGCTTCCGGCGGATAATGCCGCACCAGCGTGGTCGTCGTGCGGCGGAGCAGCGTCGCGTCGCCGGTCTGCAGGAAGTCCAGCAGGGCGTTGCGGAACGGGTAGTTCATGACCCCGTCCAGCTGTCCGCCCTGGAAATACCGCCGACGGCGGTCGTAGGACACCTTATTCGACGCATCCTCCCAGACTTCGCCGATGACCAGTCCGTTCTGGTTGCAGGCGCGGACCGCCCCGTTCACGTCGTCCAGCAGTTGGTCGGTCAGCTCGTCCGCGACGTCCAGGCGGAAGCCGTCCACGCCGAGGTCCTCCATATAGAACGGGATGACCTCCTCGCAGATGAACTCCCGAAAGGATTCGCACGGCACGATGCGGGGCAGGTTCTCCATGCCCCACCAGCATTCGTACTTCGGCGTCGGGCGACGCTCCGCAATATTGAACCACTCGTTATAGACCGAGCCGCGGGACACGAACGCACCGATCTGGATGAAGTGCTTCTTTTCGATGTACCGATTGAAGTACCGGCTGTCCGCCCCGACGTGGTTGAGCACGAGGTCCAGCAGGACGGTCATGCCCCGCTCATGCGCTTCGTACGTCAGACGGGCGAGCGCCTCGTCCCCGCCGAAGCAGTTGTCCACCGTCAGGTAGTCCCCGACGTCGTACTTATGGTTGGAATAGGCGATATTGACCGGGGTCAGGTACAGCCCGTTGACGCCGAGCGACGAAAGGTAGGGCAGTTTTTCGATGATGCCGTCGATGTCGCCGCCGAAGTGGGTATTGTTCGGGAAGGGCTGCCCGGGTTCGGGGGGATATTCGGGGACGCCGTTCTCCCAATCCGGATTAAAACGGTGCCAGTCGTCGTTGCGGGGGTGCTTGATGCGTCCGCTGCGGCGGAAGCGGTCCACGAAGATCTCGTAGTAGACCCGGTTCTCGGCGATCCACAGCTTGGACGGCTGATAGACCGTCAGCTGCAGTTCCCCGGAAAATTCCCGTGCGAGCGAGAGCAGGTCGCCGTCGAAAGCGGTATACCGACGCCCGTCGGGGTATTCCGGCTCGAAATGGAAGAAGAACAGTCCCCGCCCCGCCGGGGCGAATTCCGCCGCCCGCAAGATCACCTCATAGACCCGATAGTCCCCCTCTTCCCGGGCGAACGGCGCGTCCTGCCGCAGGATCACGTCGTCGTCGTTCCCGAGGTAGAAGCGGACGCTCCGCACGTCCCCGCGAAGCCCGAGTTCCAGCTTCCCTTCCGTGCCGCCGGGCAGGGTCAGGCTGTTGGTGACGAATCCGCGGTGGGAGAAGCGCAGGAAGCAGTCCTTCCCCTTCATTCCCCGTCCTCCCGGAGCGGACGCAGGCGCCAGATGCGGTCGGCGTACTCGCGGATACAGCGGTCGGCGGCGAAGTACCCCGCCGAGGCGATATTCTCCAGCGACATCCGATTCCACGTCCGTCGGTCGGCGTACACGCGGAGCATCCGCTCCTGCGTTTCGGCGTACTGGTCGTAGTCCGCAAGGCACAGGAACGGATCGGACACGCCGTAGGAATACAGCAGATACTTCGCCAATCCCTCGAAGGAACGTCCGTTATACCCCACCTGCAGGCTGTCCACGGCTTTCTTCAGCTGCGGGGAGCGTGCGTAGTACTCGGACGAAGCGTAGCCCTTCCGCCAAAGCTCCTCGACCTCCTCGGCGGTATGCCCGAAGATGAAGATATTGTCCGCGCCGACCAGACGCGCCATCTCGACGTTCGCGCCGTCCAGCGTGCCGATCGTCAGCGCACCGTTGATCATGAACTTCATGTTGCCGGTCCCGCTCGCCTCCTTGCCGGCGAGGGAGATCTGCTCGCTGATCTCCGCAGCGGGCATCAGATGCTCGGCGAGGGTGACGTTGTAGTTCTCCAGAAACACGACCCGCAGCTTCTCGCGGATGCGGGGGTCCTTCTCGATCTCCGCGCCGAGGCT
>CANQVQ010000150.1 GCA_947627335.1 uncultured Clostridia bacterium
ACGCTGCCCCGTCTGCGTGCGCTTGTGCAGGAAACGCCTCTGACCGATCTGAACGAGATCACGACGTTCATCCTCTACACCCTCCACAGCAACACGACCTACACCGAAAAACCGGGCGGATTTCCCTCCCGTTCGGACATCGCCGAATCCTTCCTGTTCGACCGGCAAACCGGCTACTGCCAGCAGTATGCGCTGACGGCGACCCTGCTGTATCGACTTTACGGCGTGCCGGCTCGGTACGCGACCGGGTACCTCGTTTCGCCCGACAGTTTCACGACCGAGGGGGACGGGACATGGCACGCGAACGTTCTGGACTATTCCGCCCACGCGTGGACGGAGATCTATTTAGAGTCCGACGGCTGGGTGCCGGTCGAGGTGACCCCGGCGAGCGACGGGACGGCGGTCGCGTCCTATCCCGGTTTCGGTCAGGAGGAATTTCAGCGGATCCTGCTTTCCCACGGGTGGGATCTGTCGGTCCCGAGCCTCGCGTCGACCCGAACGGGCGGATACGCGGTCGGGAGCGGAGAGGGATTCCTCACGACGATCGGGCTGGACTGGATCCTGACGGGGGACGTCTGGCTGCTGCTGGGGATCATCGTCTGCTTCGCGGCGGTCGTCCTGCCGCTTTGGATGCTTTCCAGGCGTTCGCGCCTGCTTTCTCTTGCGGAGAGAGGCGGCTGCTGCGCCGTGTACGGGCGGCTCGTGGACCTGCTGCACTTCGGCGGACGGTTGAAGGATTTCGACGGGACGGAGGACGATTTCGCCGAGCGGCTCGCCGGGGCAACCTGCCTTTCGATGGAGGAGGCGGAAAAACTGCTCGACGTCGTCAACCGGGCGGGCTACGGTCCGTTCCCGCCGGACGCGCAAAGCGTTTCGTTCGTCCGTTCGGCGTACCGCCGTGTCGCGGACGAGATCTATGCCTCCCTGCCGCCGCATCGGAAATTCTCCTTCCGCTGGCGCAAAGGATTCGCGTAAAACGCACAAACGGAAAAAAACTTCCCGCCGAGACCGGTTCTCCGGTTCGGCGGGAACGTTTTTTTACTGCAGCTTTGTCGAAAATTTTTCCTTTCCATAAAACACCCCCGAATTTCGTCGGGGGTGAAGATTTCTTGCCGGTTTATCCGGGACTCTGCTACGGGAGCGCGTGCTTTCTGCGGAGCAGGGACGCGAAGGTTTCGGCGAACAGGCGGCCCGCCTCCTTCGCCTCCTCGACGGTGTTGCCGCAGGAGCCGACCTCGACCAGAAGCGCCCCCGGCAGGAGCGCCTGGTTGAAGGCGGACGAACGCAGGTTGACCGGGCGGGCGAGGGTCGGATAGGTTTCGTTGAGCAGCTGCTGCAAGTGGGTCGCGACGGTCAGGTTTTGCCGCCAGTTCGGGTGGACGGCGCCGTCCTGATCGGTCCCGACGACCAGCATGAGCTGTGCGGTCTGCTTCCCGTCGACGGTCGTCAGGGTCTTTTCGCATCGGTCGTCCTGCGTGAAGATGGAGTCGCGGTGGATGTCCAAAATGTAGCGAATGCTCGGGTGGGCGGCGAGCGCCTTGCGGGCGGCAGTGCGGGAATCCGCGTAGGCGTTGTTGAAGTCTGGCAGATCGTGCATGACGCGGTCGTGCAGCACCGGGATCCCGAGCGATTCGAGCGTTTCCGCGATCACATCCCCGACCGCGACGACCGTTTCCGACGCGCCCTCCGAGCGAAAATCCTCCTCCGGCAGGTAGTAATCCACCCCGGCGGGCAGGTAACTTTCGCTCCCGTGGGTGTGGTAGATCAGCACGAGCGGCTCGTCCGCCTGCGCGCCGGACAGGGACACCGGGTAGCTTCGGCGCAGGTAGTCGGCGAGGTCGACGGCGTAGTCGGTGCGGTTGATGACGTTCAGCGCGGCGTCCGCCGGGTCGGTGTACCAGCAGAAGTTTTCGGCGAGGACGGTCAGCGCTCCCGCGGGCGGGGAAGGCGTCGGCGCGGACGACGATTCGTCCGGTTCCGACGGTTCGGCGACGCTGACGCTGCTCGTTTCGGACGATTCGGCGCTCGATTCGTCCGGCTCGACGGTCTGCGGTCTGCGGTTCTCCGTATGTAACGCGGCGAGCGGCGGATTTCGCGGGGCGTCCGTGAGCCGGTCGGCGAGATCCGACGGAATGGCGGAAGCGATGTACGGGACGGCAAAAAAGCTGCCGCACAGCATCGCCGTGCCGAGCAGCACCGCCCCGGCTTTGTACAGCGCACGCCGCCTTTGCGGGGTCCATTGCATGGGAAGACTTCCTTTCGTTTCAATTTCCTGCTTTCATATCATATATATGCGAGCGCGGACGGGAATATACCGCCTTTTCACGGTTTTCCCGCAAAACGCGTATCCTGAAAAAAACGAAAGGAAGAACCCTTATGCACAACACGGCGCTGTTCAGCCTGAATACGCAGAAATACCTGACCCGGTTCGACGAGATCCTCGCGGAAATGGTGCGCGGAATGACGCAGGTCAAACCGACGGACAGCATCTCCGAAACCTTTATCCTCCAAATGATCCCGCACCACCGTGCGGCGATCGAAATGTCCGAAAACCTCCTGCAGTATACGACGCTCATTCCGCTGCAGACCATCGCGCAGGGCATCATTCGCGAGCAGACCCAAAGCATATCGGATATGCAGACCGCTCTGCCGGTTTGTACCGCTTGCAGGAACGCACCGTCGGAGCGTTCGCAGTACAATCAGCGCTTCCGCACGGTCTTCCGCACGATGGTCGACGGAATGCGGAATGCACGCCGGACCAACGACATCGACGCAAACTTCATGCGGGAGATGATCCCGCTCCACGAAGGAGCGATACGGATGTGCGAGAACGTCCGCCGTTTCCGCATCTGCCCGGAGTTGCAGCCGATCACGCAGGCGATCCTGGTTTCCCAGCGTGCGGGCATACGGCAGATGGAGGCGCTTTTGCGGCAGATACGCGGCTGAACGGACGCAAAAAGGGCGGCAAAGACGGAAGTCCCTGCCGCCTGAGCTCTCCCGCTTACGCGTCCTCTCCGAAATCCGGGCGGTCCGTGAAGAAAATCGCCGAACATTCGGTGGAATCGCTCTCAAAGAGCAAAATCTCGTTGTCCCCTTCGCGCAGGAACGGGGCGGGGACGTAGAGCGTGTACTGCGGACCGGCGTCGGTGTAGTAGCGCCCAATGTTGACGCCATTGACCGTCACGAACCCCTTGTGGAATCCCCGCATGGAAAGGAACGTGTCGTTCGGTTTCCCGTCGATGTGC
>CANQVQ010000151.1 GCA_947627335.1 uncultured Clostridia bacterium
GTTCGGGCTGGACCGGCTGACCATGCTGCTGTGCGGTGCGGATTCGCTGCGCGACGTCATCGCCTTCCCGAAGGTCAAGGACGCGTCCTGCCCGATGACGCAGGCGCCCACCCCGGTCGACGACGCCCAGCTCGCCGTGCTCGGTCTGCTCGGCGGAGCGGGGGTCCGTGCGGAACGGGAACGCACGGCGGCGAAACGCAAGACGACCGTCGACGTCGAGCGCATCGCGTCGCTTGCGCGGCTTCGCCTGACGCCGGAGGAACGCGAAACGCTTCCCGGCGAGATGGAAGCGATCATCGCGTTTGCCAACCGCCTTTCCCGCGTCGATACGGGCGGCGTGCCGGAAACGGCGCACGCGGCGGACCTGCAAAACGTCCTGCGCGAGGATACGGTCGTCCCGTCCTTCCCGCGTGAAACGCTTCTGGAAAACGCTCCGACCGCCGAGGACGGCTATATCACCGTCCCGCGTGTCGTGGAAGAGTAAGGAGGGAAACGCTATGGAAAAGAAACAGATCCTCGGACTTTCCGTCGCCGAACTCTCCGAATATTTGGCTTCCCGCGAACTTTCCGCCGTCGAGGTCACGGACGTGTTCCTGCGGCATTTGCGGGAGAAAGAGGAGGAGATCGGGGCATTCCTGACCGTCTGCGGGGAGCAGGCGGCGGACGCCGCGTCCGCCATCGACAAGCGCCGTGCCGGCGGGGAGACGCTCCCGCCGCTGGCGGGCGTGCCGATGGCGCTCAAGGACAACCTCTGCACCAAGGGGATCCTGACGACCTGCGCTTCGCAGATGCTGCGCGGATTCGTCCCGCCCTACGACGCTGCGGTCTGGGAAAAACTGCAGGCGCAGGGGACCGTCCTGCTCGGCAAGCTGAACATGGACGAGTTCGCCATGGGATCTTCCAACGAAAATTCCTCCTTCCACCCCACCCGTAACCCTCGCGACCCCTCCCGCGTGCCGGGCGGCTCGTCCGGCGGTTCCGCGGCGGCGGTGGCGGCGCGGGAAGTGCCGTTCGCGCTCGGGTCGGACACCGGCGGCTCCATTCGCCAGCCGGCTTCCTTCTGCGGCGTGGTCGGCATGAAGCCGACCTACGGACGCGTCTCCCGTTACGGGCTGATCGCGTTCGCGTCCTCGCTCGACCAGATCGGACCGCTGACGTCCGACGTGCGGGACAACGCCATCGTGCTCGGCGCCATCGCCGGAAAGGACCCCCGTGACGCGACCTGCGTCTCCCTGCCGGTGCCGGACTATACGGCGGAGCTGGAGAGGGGCGTCGAGGGGCTGGTCGTCGGCGTGCCGAAGCAGTTCTTCGGCGAAGGGCTTGCCCCGGCGGTGAAGGACGCGGTGGAATGTGCGGCGAAAACGCTCGAGGGGCTTGGCGCGAAGCTGAAGGAACTTTCGCTTTCCGCCGTCGATCACGCCCTGCCCGCCTACTATGTGATTTCCTCGGCGGAAGCGTCCTCCAACCTGTCCCGCTTCGATGGCGTGCGCTACGGCTACCGCGCCGAAAGCTACGACGACATCACCGATCTCTACTGCGCCAGCCGCAGCGAGGGATTCGGCAGCGAAGTCAAGAGACGCATCATGATCGGCACCTTCGCGCTCAGCGCCGGCTACTACGACGCATACTATAAGAAGGCTTTGCAGGTGCGAACCCTGATCCGCCGGGAACTCGAGCAGGCGCTCGAGACCTGCGACGTCATACTCTCGCCGGTCAGCCCGACGACCGCCTACCGGCTCGGCGAAAAGGTCGCCGACCCATTGCAAATGTATCTCGGCGACGTCTACACCGTTCCCGCCAATATCGCGGGGCTTCCCGCACTGTCCCTGCCCTGCGGCGAGGACGGGGACGGGCTCCCGATCGGTATGCAGCTGCTCGGACGTGCGTTTGACGAATCCACGCTCTACCGCGTCGGCTACGCGTTTGAGCAAACCGGAAAGGAGCGAAAGTAAATGAGCGCGACCCTCTATAAAGGCTACGAAATGGTCATCGGTCTGGAAGTGCACTGCGAACTGCGTACCAGGACGAAAATCTTCTGCTCCTGCCCGACGGATTTCGGCGCGGAACCGAATACCCAGTGCTGCCCGGTCTGCATGGGGCTGCCCGGGACGCTCCCGGTGCTGAACCGCAAGGTGGTCGATTACGCGGTCAAGGCGGGGCTTGCCACCAACTGCACGATCGCAAATTACAGCAAGCAGGACCGCAAGAACTACTTCTATCCCGACCTGCCGAAGGCGTATCAGATCTCCCAGTACGACCTGCCGCTCTGCGAACACGGCTGGCTGGACGTCGAAGTCGACGGCGGGACGGACGGCGAAAGCGTCTCCAAGCGCATCGGCATCACCCGCATCCATATCGAAGAGGACGCGGGCAAGCTGGTGCACGACGCGGAAAAAGGCACCCTGATCGACTGCAACCGCTGCGGCGTGCCGCTGATCGAGATCGTTTCCGAGCCGGATATTCGCTCGTCCGCCGAGGCGGTCGCCTATGTGCGCAAGCTGCGTTCGATCCTGCTTTACACCGGGGTCTCCGACTGCCGGATGCAGGAGGGGTCGCTGCGGTGCGACGTGAACCTTTCGGTCCGCAAGGCGGGCGAAACGGCGTTCGGCACGCGGACGGAGATGAAGAACATCAACTCCTTCACCTTCATTCAACGGGCGATCGATTTTGAGTACAAGCGTCAGGTCGACGCGCTGGAGAACGGCGAAATCATCACGCAAGAGACACGCCGTTTCGACCCGAACACGGGGAAGACCTCCTGTATGCGGAAAAAAGAGGACGCGAACGACTACCGCTACTTCCCGGATCCCGATCTGCCGCCGATCCGCCTGTCCGACGAGGTCATCGGCTCCCTCCGTTCGGAGATCCCGGTCCTGCCGGACGAGCGCAAGAAGCAGTATATGCAGCGGTACGGGCTGACCGCCT
Organism: uncultured Clostridia bacterium; assembly: GCA_947627335.1. Taxonomy (GTDB): domain Bacteria; phylum Bacillota; class Clostridia; order Oscillospirales; family CAG-382; genus Coliplasma. The sequence continues at coordinate 2,926 of CANQVQ010000151.1, forward strand.
ACGACGCCGAACAGCTCACGTCCTCCCGCGAACTCGCGGACTACTTCGAGTCCTGTGCGGCGAAAACCGACTATCCGAAGCTGCTCGCGAACCTGTTCCTCGCGGAGATCGTCCGCCTGCTCCCGCCGGAATTCGGCGCGGATGACCTGCGGGCGGACCCGGCGCACCTCGCGTCGGTCGCGCAGTTGATGGGGGACGGCACGGTCAATTCCGGCACCGCCAAGAAGCTGGCGTGCGAGGTCTGGAAGGACGACATCGACCCGGTCTCCGCCGTTGCGGAGCGCGGACTGGCGCAGATGAACGATCCCGCCGTGATCAC
>CANQVQ010000152.1 GCA_947627335.1 uncultured Clostridia bacterium
TTCGCGCCCCGCTTCGCCGCCTGTTCGGTCAGGTCGCGGTAGGTCGCAAAGCCGTCGAGCAGGGTTTCGTCCTCCCATTTTTCGTCGGTCGACAGGTTGCCCTGCACCGCCGCCGCAAGGACGGTCCCGTATGTCCCGTCCGGCAGTGCGAGCAGGACCCCGCCCGCGAGGAACGCCAGCGCGAGCAGACCGCTCCCGCCCGCGAGCAGACTTTTCCGCCCGCATCGGAACGCTTCGGCGCAAAGCGCGCACACCGTCACGCACAGGAACGCGAGCCAGTCCGCCCCGAACAGCGAGACCGTTTCCAGCAGCGGCAGGCAGCCGGTCTGCGAGAGCGCGATCGTCCCCCACGGCAGAGCGAGCGAACCGAACGCGAGCAGCCTTTCCGAAAGCACCCAAAGCGCCCCGCAGCCGACGGCGCGCAGGAACGGCGACGCCCCGTCCGCCCCGTCCGGCAGGAAGCGGGCGAACTGCAGGACCGCCGCCTGCACGGCGGCTTGCAGAAGCGGGATGCCGATACAGCACAGCAGCACCACCGCGAACGCCGACGTGCGCGAAAGCCCGGTCGCCGAAAGCGGATACAGGGCGGAAAACCAGGTGTACAGCGGGAAAAGGAACCCCAGCAGGAAGCAGAAGAACGGCCGGAACGCCGCCTTCCGCACCTCCTCCCGCCCCCGCAGAAAGAGGAACACGCCGAGCGAGAGGTAGGTCAGGGGAAAGAGCGGCTCGAAAAAATACGGCAAGGAAAAGACCGCGCCGGAAACCGTGCAGAGCAGCAGGTTCCCGCCAGCGGTCAGGCTTCCGCGCAGCTTATTCCGCGCAGACATGGCGAATCATCTCCCGCGTCGCCTCGTAAGCGGTGCGGAATGCCTCGAAAGGCGACGAAAACGTGTATTTATGGCGAATATCCTCCAGCTTTGAGAGGGAGGACAGCCCGGTGAATTCCATGAGGTGGGGTTCCATGGTCAGCACGACCTCCTCGCCCGGTCGGTCGTCCGCGACCTGCGCGAGCAGAGATGCAAGCCCGGCGACGCCCTTTCCCGGCGGGACGATGACCCCGTTTTCGTCGGCGTCCTTGATGTGGAAATAGCGGATGTAGTCCTTCAGCAGCGGATAGGCGGGGGAGGGGTCCATGCGGCAGAAGGCGAAGTTGCCGGGGTCCAGCACCGCGCACAGTCGTCCGCCGAAATGCCGCAGCAAGGCGGCTTCCCGCGCAGGGGAATCCCCGTAGATGTCCTTTTCGTTCTCGTGGCAGAGCGTAAAGCCCCGCCGGTCGGCTTCGTCGAGCAGTTCCCCGAGCCGCTCGAACACCCGCTGTGCAAACGCTTCCGGCGAAAGCGAACCGGGGTAGAAGCTGAACACCCGGATCCGGTTGCATTCCAGCCGCTCGCCGAGGTCCAGCACGCGGTCGAACAGCTTGCGATGGGCGTCCCAATCCCCGTCCGCGTCCAGCTTGCCGATCGGCGAACCGAGCGCCGAAAGACCGATGCCCGCGTCCCGCAGTTTCCGCTTGACCGCGTCCGCTTCCGCGTCCGTCAGCAGGGTGAAGCTCTTTCCGTCCACGCCGCGAAGCTCCAGCAGCGGGATCTCCAGCCTTTTGAGCGCTTCAAGCTGTCCGTCGAAATCCGGCGTGATCTCGTCCGCGAACGCGGAAAACCGAAAATGCGCCTTGCGTTTCTCCATGGTCTGCCGTCCTTTCGTTATCCCTGCGTATCGGGGAGGGGTTGGCTGACGTCGCTCGTCGTCCCGGCTTCGTTGTACACCGCGACGATGATCCCCGCCTCGAAGTATCCGCGGTAGGTCTTGTTCCCGTTCCCCGTCACGGTCGTGTAGTAGGCGATGTCCCCGTGGGTGTACGTCCCGTCCGAACCGATGACGAAATTGCCGTCCGCATCGACGAGACGGGTGTCCATGAGGTTGTTGCGGAAGGTCCCGGTGTAGGTGGTCCCGTCCGCCCATGTGTACTGCCCGTTTCCGTTCCGCATATCCTGCGCGAAGGCGCCCTCGTAGACGTCGCCGTTTTCAAAGGTCATTTTGCCGCTTCCGCTCTTGACGTCGTCGGCGAAGGTCCCGACGTACTGTGCGCCGGAACTCCAGGTGAAGGTCCCCTGTCCGCTCATGACGTCCTTTTCGTAGTTCCCTTCGTAGGAATCCCCGTTGGCGAAGCGGAACACCCCGTAGCCGTTCTTCATGGATTCGAGCATACCGCCCTCGTACACGTCGCCGTTGGCGTAGGACATTTTGCCGTTGCCGCTCATTTCGTCGTTGACGAATCCGCCCTCGTAGACGTCGCCGTTGGCGTAGGACATCTTGCCGTTGCCGTTGCGGAACAGACCGCTGATGTCCCCTTCGTACACGTCGCCGTTGTCATAGGTGATCGTTCGGTTTACATAATCCAGCTTCGCCGAACTGCCGTCGGGGTAGTGAATCTCGCCCTCCATGGGCTGTCCGTTGCTGGATTTCCCGACGAACTTCACGCCGTCCTCGGTGAGGTAGCGGTACCCGGCGAGCAGGACGATAACGACCGTCACGAGCACCAACGCGATCGCGATGCCGACCGCGATATGCAGGGGATTTCTTCTTCTCATGCGGGTGTCTCCTTTCGGTGGGATCGTTTAACCGGCGGCAAGGTAGCCGCTCAGCCAGTCGGAAACGACCGGGTACAGGTAATGGAACAGCAGACCGACCAGCAGCAGACCGGCGACCGCGAACAGGACCGACAGGAACCCGGTCCCCTCCTTGCGGTACTTCGCCTGCGCCTTGTCCCGGCGGTCGGGGGAGAGGTAGTACAGCGTCCCCCCGTCCTCCGACGGCAGGGAAAGCACAAGATCCTGCAAAGCCCCGCCCTCCCGCAGCGCGAGGCGCAGCGGCGGGGTCATGCGGCAGTGCAGGGTTTCGAGCGAAACCGCCGTTTCCGGCGAGGTCGCGTCGATCTCCAGCAGTTTCCGAACCAGTTTGCCCGGAAACGTGCGGGAATACCAGAGGCAGACGGCGGCGACGCCGACGCCGATAAGCGTCAACCAGACGATCGAGACGACGGGATCCATCTCAGCGAAGCTCCGTTTTTCCACCCATATACGGACGGAGCACTTCCGGGATCCGAACGCTCCCGTCCGCCTGCAGGTTGTTTTCGAGGAACGCGATCAGCATACGGGGCGGTGCGACGACGGTGTTGTTGAGCGTGTGCGGCAGGTACTTGCCGTCGGCGCCGTTGACGCGGATG
>CANQVQ010000153.1 GCA_947627335.1 uncultured Clostridia bacterium
CGACCTGGAGAAAATTTTGCAATTGAGCCGCCTCTTCGGCGTGACGACGGACTACCTGCTCAAGGACGAGATCGAGGACGAGGAATTTACGGACGACGCGGACCGTCCGCCCGTCAAACGCGTCTCCCTCGCCCTCGCGAACGAGTTCCTGGACTGGCGGAAGCAGGCGGCAAAGCGCATCTCTGCCGCCGTCTTCCTGTGCATCGTCGCGGTGCTCCCGCTGCTGCTTCTGGGCGCTGCGGCGGAAACGCCGAATTCCGGCGTCTCCGAGACCTTCGCCGCCGTCGCGGGGCTGACCGTCCTGCTCGTGCTGGTCGCCGTCGCCGTGGCGCTCTTCGTCTCCTGCGGCTTCCGGAATTCTCCCTTCGCGTTCCTCGACAAGGAACCGTTTGAAACCGAGTACGGCGTGGACGGCATGGTGCGGGAGAAGCAGAAAGCGTACCGATCGACCTACGTCCGGTGCGACGTCGTCGCCGCCTGCCTGTGCGTCCTCTCGCCGATCCCGCTTTTCGTCGGGATGGTCGCGGAAAACCCGTTCCTCACGACGGTCCTGCTGACCGTCACGCTGCTCGTGGCGGGCGTCGGCGCGACCCTGTTCACGCACGCGGGCGTGCGCTGGGCGAGTCTGCAAAAGCTGCTGAAAGAGGGCGACCGCGCCCTGCGCGACCGCCGAAGCAGACGCGTCAAAGACGCCGTCTCCACGATCTACTGGCTGACCGCCACCGCCGTCTACCTCGGCTGGAGCTTCCTGACGAACGACTGGAAGATCACCTGGGTCGTCTGGCCGGTCGCCGGGGTGCTGTCCGCCGTGGTCGAGTGCCTTTGCAGCCTGTTTCTGGAGAAAGAGAACGAAAAAGACGAACCTTAAACGGCGACTCTACGGAGCGTGGGTGTACAATTCCCCCGTTTTGTGCTAAACTGCCTGCACAGGAAGGAGGTCAAGACGATGGATCAGATCAAAATCGGAAAGTTCATCGCGCAAATGCGCAAGGAGCAGTCCCTCACCCAGCGACGGCTCGCCGATCTGCTCGGCATCAGCGACAAAACCGTCAGCAAATGGGAATGCGGGAACGGGCTGCCGGAGGTCTCCCTGATGCTCCCGCTCTGCGAAGTTCTGCACATCAGCGTCAACGAACTGCTTTCCGGGCAGCGCCTGACCGCCTCCGAGTACAAAACACGAGCGGAGGAAAATATGATGAACCTGATGCAGGAACGGTTGGAAAGCCGAAAGAAGATCATCCTGTCGGCGATCGTGGTGTGCCTGACGCTTCTGTCCGGCGTGACCCTGTTTGTGCTGTCGGACGCACCGGAAATGGGCGTGTGGGTACGCGTTCTGCTTATCGCGATCGGGTTGGTCGTGATCGTCGGCGGGATCGGCGTCGCGGTCGTGCTGGACCGGGACGCGGGGACGTTTGAATGTCCAAAATGCGGCGAACGGTTCGTCCCGACGACGGCGGCTTACATCGCCGGACCGCACACGATCACCAAGCGCAAACTGAAATGCCCGCACTGCAGAGCCGTTTCCTACTGCAAGAAACGGTTAACGCACTAAACCCCATACCAAAAAAAGCCGGCGGCTATGCGGAAAATCTCGCATGACCGCCGACTTTTCTCCCGTCACCGCCGTGCCGCGAGCCACGCGCACACCAGCACCGCCGCGAGCGCCGCCGCGACGACCAAACCGACGACCGCCCGCACGCGACCCCGTGCGCTTCCCCGTCCGCGACCGCTTCCCGCGTCGGAGCGTCCGCCGGACTTCCGCTCGCCCCTGCCGTAGCGCGAAAGCGGATCGGTCCGCCGCCGGATGCGCTCGCCGAACGCCTCCAGCCAGTCCGCGTCCCCCTTCTCGCACAGGGTCTTCTCGGTGCAGCCCGGTTCGTGGGCGATGCGGTTGCGGACCCAGCGGTAGTGCTTGAGCTTCTTGAGGTCCTCCTGCCAGCCGCGCACCCGCTTTTCGCCGTCCGGCTTTCCCGCCATTCCGTCGATGTAGGCGCTCACGCCGCCGTCCCCCAGCAGTTCCCCGCACCGCTTTTCCAGCCGTTTGTACGCTTCCAGAAATTCCATCCCGCTCTCTCCCCGCTTTCGTTCCTTTTCTTGGAGTGTACCACAATTCCCCGAAAAAAGCAAGCGTCGCGTATCTTTTCCGCTTTTTCGGTCGATACTACGAAAAAAAGGACCGTGATCTTTCTTGCAGCCGATCCAAACCGTATGCTTCGACACCAAACCCTACGACCTCCCGGGGCTGACCCGCTACGCGGAACCGTGCGGGATCTCCTTCCGCTTCCTCGAAGCCAAACTCAACGCACAGACGGCGGCGCTCGCCGAGGAATGCGGGGCGCAGGCGGTCTGCATCTTCGTCAACGACGTCGCCGACGCACCCGCCATCGACCGCCTGACGGCAGGCGGGGTCAAACTGCTCGCCCTGCGGTGCGCCGGGACCAACAACGTCGACCTGGCGCACGCCGAGGGGAAGATCGGGATCATCCGCGTCCCGGGCTACTCCCCCCACGCGGTCGCCGAACACGCCATGGCGATGCTCCTCTCCGCCGCACGGCACCTCCACAAGGCGTACGCCCGCACGCGGGACTTCAATTTCAGCATTCGCGGGCTGACCGGCATGGAGCTGTACGAAAAGACGGTCGGCGTCGTCGGCACCGGGCGCATCGGCAGCGTTTTCGCAGGGCTTTGCAAGGGGTTCGGAATGCGGGTGCTCGCCTACGACAAGTTCCCCGACCCTGCGTCCGGTCTGGACTACGTCGCGCTCGACGACCTGCTGCGGGAGAGCGACGTGGTTTCCCTGCACTGCCCGCTGACCGAGGACACCCGCCACCTTATCGATCGGGACCGCATCGCCGGAATGAAGGACGGCGTGATCCTGCTCAACACCTCGCGGGGCGGTCTGGTGGACACCTCCGCGCTGATCGACGGCATCAAGTCGCATAAGATCGGCGCCGCCTGCATGGACGTGTACGAGGAGGAAGCGGACGTGTTCTTCGAGGACCGCTCGGAGGACATCCTGCAGGACGACCGGCTCGCACGCCTGCTGACCCTGCCGAACGTGCTGGTCACGTCGCATCAGGCGTTCCTGACGCGGGAGGCGCTCGACACGATCGCTCGCGAAACCTGTTACGGCATCCGTCGCTACTTCGCCCCGTCGGCTTGAAGTACCCGTTTCGGGAAAGCGACCCCGTTTCGGAAAAATTGTCACCCGACCCCGGAAAT
>CANQVQ010000154.1 GCA_947627335.1 uncultured Clostridia bacterium
GAGGCGTTCCGGCTCGCCGTGTCGGGTCGCCCGGGACCGGTGCTCGTGGATATTCCGAAGGATATTCAGATCGCGTCCTGCGAGTACGTCCCGCAGCCGCCGGTACAGCCGGAGGAGCGCTTCGCCGCCAAGGAGATGCGCATCCGGCAGGCGGCGGACTGTATCAACGAGTCCCGCCGTCCGTTCGTGTATTTCGGCGGGGGATTGATCCATTCCGGGGCGGAGGAGGAGCTGCTCGAACTCGCCGAGAAGCTCGACGCGCCGATCGGCTGTTCGCTGATGGGGATCTCCGGCGTGGACAGCGACCACCCCCGCTTCCTCGGGATGCAGGGGATGCACGGGCATTACGCCTGCTCGATGGCGATGCACCACGCGGACTGCATCCTGTCGCTCGGCGTGCGTTTCAACGACCGCGTGACCGGGAATCGGGCGAAATTCGCGACCAACGCGAAGATCGTGCATATCGACGTCGACGGGGCGGAGCTGGCGAAGAATATCCAACCGGCGCACGCCCTGCGCGGGGACCTGAAGCTGACCCTGCGGGAACTGCTCCCGCTCTTACGCCAGAAGGACAACGCCGAATGGCGGGAATCCGTCGAAAAGCTGAAGGCGGAGGAACGGAAAATCGTCGACAGCCGGGCGGGCATGACCCCCCGCAACGTCCTGCTCGCGCTGGACCGGCGGCTCGGGGAGAACACCCCGGTCGCGACGGACGTCGGGCAGCACCAGATGTGGGCGGCGCAGAACCTGCATTTCCACCGTCCGCGTCGGTTCATTTCGAGCGGCGGGCTCGGCACGATGGGATTCGGGCTGGGTGCGGCGATCGGGGCGCAGATGGCGACCGGCGAACGGACCGTGCTGGTGACCGGGGACGGCAGTTTCGGGATGTGCCTCAACGAGCTTGCGACGGCGGTCAGCCAGCGGCTTCCGCTGGTGATCCTGCTGCTGAACAACGGCGTGCTGGGCATGGTGCGGCAGTGGCAGACGCTCTTCTTCGACAAGCACTATTCCAACACCGTGCTGGACCGCAAGACGGACTTCGTCGCGCTCGCACGGGCGTTCGGCGCGGACGGGGCGCGGGCGGACACGCCGGAGCAGCTGGAAGCAGCGCTGGACGCGGCGTTTGCGTCGGACGGACCGTTCCTGATCGACTGCGCCATCGACAAGGACGAGTTCGTCCTGCCGATGCTGCCGCCGGGCGGTTCGATGGACGACATCATCGTGAAGATCGAAAGGCAGGGGGAGTGAGATGGCAGGATTTACGGTTGCCGTGCTGGTGCATAACCGGTTCGGCGTGCTGAACCGCGTGACGAGTATGTTCCGCCGCAGACGGTTCAACATCAAGTGCCTGACGGTCAGCGAGACCGAGTCGGCGGCGTATTCCCGCATTACGGTCAGCTCCGAGGGCGGCGACACCGAAAAGCGGCAGTTGATCGACCAGCTCTACAAGCTGCCGGACGTCTGCTCCATCAAGGAGCTGCACGACGAGGATTCGGTCAGCTGCGAGCTGCTGCTGATCAAGGTCGCAAACGAGCAGGACACCCGCCGGGACGTGCAGGACGCGGCGCAGGCGTACGGGGCGAAGACCGTGGATTACACCCGCGAATCCATCGTCATGCAGATGACCGGTCCGACCCGCCAGATCGACGCGTTCATCGACCTGATGCGGGATTACACGATCCTCGAGATCTGCCGCACCGGCGTCGTTTCGCTGGAACGCGGGGATTCCACGATCCGCAAGAACGACAGATAAACCGTTCGCATAAAACCACCATTCATCAAGAAAAGAGGAGTACATCATGGCAAGAATTTTCTATCAGCAGGACTGTGACCTGCAAAAGCTGAGCGGGAAGACCGTCGCGATCATCGGCTACGGCTCGCAGGGGCACGCGCACGCGCTCAACCTCAAGGACAGCGGCGTAGACGTCGTCGTCGGTCTGTACGAGGGCAGCAAGAGCTGGGCGAAGGCGGTTTCACAGGGATTGCCCGTCATGACCTCCGCCGAGGCGGCCGCGAAGGCGGACATCATCATGATCCTTATCAACGACGAGAAGCAGGCCAAGCTCTACAAGGAGGGCATCGAACCGAACCTGACGGAGGGCAAGACGCTCGCCTTCGCGCACGGCTTCAACATCCATTTCGGCTGCATCAAGCCGCCGAAGAACGTCAACGTCATCATGATCGCCCCGAAGGGTCCGGGTCATACGGTCCGCAGCGAGTACCTCGCGGGCAAGGGCGTTCCCTGCCTGATCGCGGTCGAGCAGGACGCGACCGGCGACGCGCTGGAGATCGGTCTGGCGTATGCGCTCGGGATCGGCGGCGCCCGTGCGGGCGTGCTGGAGACCACCTTCCGCACCGAGACCGAGACCGACCTGTTCGGCGAGCAGGCGGTGCTTTGCGGCGGCGTGTGCGCGCTGATGCAGGCGGGCTACGAGACGCTGGTCGAGGCGGGCTACGACCCCCGCAACGCGTACTTTGAGTGCATCCACGAGATGAAGCTGATCGTGGACCTGATCTACCAGAGCGGCTTTGCCGGGATGCGGTATTCCATTTCCAATACGGCGGAATACGGCGACTATGTGACCGGTCCGAAGATCATCACCGAGGAAACCAAGAAGACCATGAAGAAGATCCTCAAGGACATCCAGGACGGCACGTTCGCGAAGGAATTCCTGCTGGATATGTCCGACGCGGGCGGTCAGGTGCATTTCCGTGCGATGCGCAAGCTGGCGAGCGAGCATCCGTCGGAGATCGTCGGCGAGGAGATCCGCAAGCTGTACAGCTGGAACGGCGAGGACAAGCTCATTAACAACTGAAAAAATGTGCCCGGAGCCTCCCTTCGCGAAGAAACGGGGAGGCTTCGGGTCCGTCTATCAAACGAAAAGGGAAGGAAAGGGCTATGAAAAGTGACGCCATCAAGAACGGGGTGCAGAACGCCCCGCACCGGGCGCTGTACCACGCGCTCGGCATGACCGAGGAGGAGATTTCCCGCCCGCTGGTCGGGATCGTCAGCTCCTACAACGAGATCGTGCCGGGGCATATGAACCTCGACAAGATCGTCGAAGCGGTCCGCATGGGGGTCGCCATGGCGGGCGGGACGCCCGTCGTGTTCCCGGCGATCGCGGTCTGCGACGGGATCGCGATGGGGCACGTCGGCATGAAGTATTCCCTCGTGACGCG
>CANQVQ010000155.1 GCA_947627335.1 uncultured Clostridia bacterium
CTCGGCGTGCCGGGAATTTGCGATGCAGTTCGTGGAATTGCAGAAGGCGTCCTTCGAGCGGTTGGGCGTCGTCGGGGATTGGAAGCACCCGTATCTGACCATGGACCCGTCGTTTGAAGCGCAGGAGGTCCGTGTGTTCGGCAAGATGTACCGAAACGGGTACATCTATAAGGGGCTCAAGCCGGTCTACTGGTGCGCCCACGACGAGACGGCACTCGCGGAGGCGGAGATCGAGTACCAGGACGCCCCGTGTACGTCCATCTACGTCAAGTTTCGCCTTGCGGACGACAAGGGTCGCGGACTGTTCGACGGTCTGGACAAGGACAAGCTCTACTTCGTCATCTGGACGACCACGCCGTGGACGCTGCCGGGCAACGTCGCCATCGCGGTGCATCCGCGGGAAGCCTACTGCGTCGTCCGCGTCGGGGAGGAATGCTATATCCTCGCCGAGGCGCTCGTGCGCGACACGATGGAAGCGGCAGGCATTTCGGACTACGAGGTCGTGCGGGAGGGCTTTGTCGGGCAGGATCTGGAGTACATGACCGCTTCCCACCCGTTCCTTGACCGCGAAAGCCTGCTCTGCTGTGCCGATTACGTCACGATGGACAGCGGCACCGGCTGCGTCCATACGGCGCCGGGCTACGGTGCGGAGGACTACCTGACCGGCGTGAAGTACCATCTGGAGATCCTCGTCCCGGTGGACGACCGGGGCGTGCAGGGGGAAGCCGCCGGGAAGTTCGCCGGACTGCGGTTCGACGAATCCAACGGCGCCATCCTCGACGAGATGCGGCAAAGCGGCGCTCTGCTCGCGTCGCGTGAGATCGTCCACCCGTATCCGCACTGCTGGCGGTGCAAGAATCCGATCATCTTCCGGGCGACCCCGCAGTGGTTCTGTTCGGTCGAAGCGTTCCGCGCCGACGCGGTGAAGGCGTGCGGCGAAGTGACCTGGACGCCCGCGTGGGGCGAGGAACGCATGATCTCGATGATCAACGAGCGTGCCGACTGGTGCATCTCGCGCCAGCGCCATTGGGGATTGCCGATCCCGGTGTTCTACTGCAAGGACTGCGGCAAGCCGGTCTGCACGGAGGAGACGATCGAACGGGTCGCTTCCCTGTTCGGCGAACACGGCTCGAACGTGTGGTTTGAAAAGGAAACGTCCGAACTGCTGCCGGACGGGTTCGTCTGTCCGCACTGCGGCGGAAAGGCGTTCGACAAGGAGACGGACACCCTCGACGGTTGGTTCGATTCCGGGTCGACGCATTTCGACGTGCTGGATCACCGCGACGGGCTTTCCCGCCCCGCCGACCTGTATTTGGAGGGCGGCGACCAGTATCGCGGGTGGTTCCAATCCTCCCTGCTGACGGCGATCGGCGCCGGCGTCGGACACGCGCCGTACAAGGCGGTGCTGACCCACGGCTGGACCGTGGACGGCGAAGGCAAGGCGATGCACAAGTCGCTCGGCAACGCCATCGCGCCGGAGAGCGTCATCGACGTGTACGGCGCGGACATCCTGCGGTTGTGGGTCGCGTCCAGCGATTACCGCGTGGACGTCCGCTGCTCGGACGCGATCCTCAAGCAGCTCGCGGAGAGTTACCGCAAGATCCGCAACACCTGCCGCATCCTGCTTGCGAACCTCGGTGCGCCGGAAGCGGATTTCGACCCGAAGCGGGACCTGCTGCCCGTCGAACAACTCCTGCCGTTCGACCGTTGGCTGCTGTCGCGGCTCAATCGGCTGGTCGCCGGAGCGCGGGACGCCTACGATCGGTATGAATTCCATGTGGTCTGCCACGACGTGCAGAACTTCTGCGCCGTCGAGCTTTCCAAACTGTATATCGACATTACGAAGGACCGCCTCTACTGCAACCGCAAGGACGCGCCGGAGCGCCGGAGCGCGCAGACCGCCATGTACCACACGGTCAAGGCGCTCACGCGGCTGCTCGCCCCGATTTTGTCCTACACCGCCGAGGAACTTTGGAGCTTCTTGGCGCTGACCGACGGGGACGACGCGATGTCGGTGTTCTGCAATCCCCTGCCCGCCCCGGTCCCCGCGTGGGACTGCCCGGAGGCGGAGGAAAAATACGACGGTCTGTTCGACTACCGCGACGACGTGATGAAGGCGCTCGAGCTCGCCCGTGCCGCGAAGGCCATCGGCAAGTCGCTGGAAGCGAAGGTCACGGTCTACGGTGCGCCGGACAACCCGGCGATGCGCTTCTTCGAGGCGCACCGGGAAGTGCTTGAGGAGTCCTTCCTCGTCAGCGGCGTCGAACTCTCGCACGACGACGCGCCGGACGGGGCGTTCCGCGAAACGGAAAGCGGCGTCGCCGTGCTGGTGAGCGTCGCGGAAGGGGAAAAATGCGTGCGGTGCTGGGCGTATCGGACCGACTGCGCGCCGGACGCGGACGGGCAGATGCTCTGTGAGCGCTGCCGGAAAGCCGTATGCTGATCCTTGCCGCCGCCATCGCGCTCGGCGCGGTCGCGCTCGACCAGATCACGAAGGCGTTCATTTCGTCGCACTACGCCGTCGGGGACGCGTGTGCGCTCTTTCCCGGGCTTCGGATGTACTACACGAAGAACGACGGCGCCGCGTTCAGCATCCTTTCCGGGCACCGGTGGCTGTTTCTGGTGTTCTCCGTCCTCGCGATGGGGTTGATCGTGTATTTGCTGGTCCGGTATTCCCGGCGGCACCCGCTGTTGACGGTGTCGCTCGCGATGGTGCTCGGCGGCGGGCTGGGGAACCTGATCGACCGCGTGCTGTACGGGTCGGTCGTGGATTTTCTGGATTTCACGTTCATGCGGTTCGCCGTGTTCAACGTCGCGGACATCTTCGTGACCTGCGGCGCGGTGGCGCTGGGGGTGTACCTGCTGTTCATCGAACCACGCGTGGAGAAACGCCTGCGGGAAGCCGAAAAGGCGGCGGAAACGGGCGAAACTGCGGCGGAATCGGGCGAAAATCCGTCCGACGGGGCGGAAAATATAACCGACGACCCAACCGACGGGATGGAAAATCCTGCCAATGACCGCGAGGGCAAGGACGGAGGGGCGGAAAATGTGTCCGACGACCGCGACGGTTCGCCCGTCGGCACGAAAAATACGCCGGACGAACAAAACGGTCCGACCGACGGGATAAAGGAACCTTCCGGCGACCGCGACGGTTCGCCCGTC
>CANQVQ010000156.1 GCA_947627335.1 uncultured Clostridia bacterium
GGACTGCTGGTCGGCATTTCCTCCGGCGCTGCGGCTTGGGCCGCCGCCGCGCTTGCCAAACGTCCCGAGAACGCGGGAAAGGTCATCGTCGCGCTTCTCCCCGATACCGGCGAACGGTATCTTTCCACGCCGATGTTTTCGGAATAGGCGTGCAATACAGGTTTATGTTCCGGCGGAAGCTGTCCGCCGGGACTTTTTTATCCGCGACCGACCTGCCCGAGCAAAAGGGCGGACAGCAGCAGCGCCCAAAGCGGGAACGCGGACAGGACGGACAGGTACAGCAGGACGGCGAACAGCAGGCACGCGCTGACGCGGGAAACGGTGCGGCAGGTGCGTTCGACGTTCGGCGCACGGTCGGGCGGTGTGCAAAGGAGCAGCAGGTCGAACAGAAGCCGTCCGCCGTCCAAACAGGACCACGGGAGAAGGTTGAGGAAAGCGAGGAACGCGTTGGCGAGGGCGAAAAAGGCGAGCGGGAGGTTTTGCGGGGCAAACCAAAGGAACGGCAGGCAGAGCAGCGCCGTCAAAAGATTGGCGAACGCGCCGGAGAAGGCGATCCACGCGGACGCTCGCAGCGGACAGAGCGCGTCGTCATAGACGAGGTTCGCGCCGAGCGGTTCGACGTCGACACGGCGCAGCGGAACGCGAAAGAGGCGCAGGGCGGCGAGATGCCCGCATTCGTGCAGCAGCGACGCGAGCAAAAGCAGCGACGCCGGCACCACGCCTTCGAGCAGGAACAGCAGGGCGAACGCGGGCAGGGCGAACAGGTTGATCCGCAGCCGCAGACGCGGAAACACGGCGTACATCACGCGTCGAGCGCCTGCCCGAGCAGACCGTACAGGCTTTGCGGGACGGCGGACGGGACGGACGCGCCGTCGGCAAAAACCGGCAGGTCGTCCGAACGATCGACCGGGCGGCGGACCACCCCGGCGAAGCAGACGGCGAGCAAAAGCAGGGCAAGGAGCAGGCAGAACCGGCGACGACCGGCGCGAAGGCAAAAAATCGGTTTCTTCATCGCAAAATTCCTTCCTAAATTGTACACCCGGGAAAACGGTTGAACGGGCGGAAAAATTCTTGTAAATTCTTTCCCGGAAGCGACATATTTTTCACCCGTTTGTCCTTACAATAGGAACAGACGGGAAAACAAGCATGACAGGCAGGGGGGCGGACCGTGGCGGGGCAGGAGGTCGTTGTAGTATATGCGGACGTACTGGCGTTTCTGAACTTCGCGTTGGATTTTCTTTGCCTTGTCGTCTGCGCGAAGGTGGCGATGCGGCGGTTCGTCGGCTGGCGGGTCGTGCTCGGGGCGCTGTGCGGCGCGGTGTACGCGCTTCTGGCGGTGCGGCTGACGCAGTTCCCGCTGTGGGTACAGCTTCCGGCGCATCTGGCGGCAGCCGTCGGGATGTGTGCGGTCGCGTTCCCGGCGAAGGGGACGACTTGGAAACGGTTCGCAAAGACGGTATTCGTATTCGTGCTGACGGAAGCCGCGATGGGCGGTGGGATCACGGCGGTGTACTACATAGGTCGGTGGAGGGCGAGCGCACTCGGCATTCTGGCGCTGGCGCTGACGTTCGGCGGGGCGTTGGTCCTTTACGGGCTGTATTGCAGAAGGAAGGTTTACGCAAGGAATATGAAAATCGAAGTCACCTTCGGCGGGACGTGCGTGAAAGCGGACGTGCTCGTGGACAGCGGAAACCTCGTCACGGAGCCGTTTTCCGCCCTGCCGGTCGTCATTCTGTCCGCTTCGGTCCTGCCGTCCCCGCTCGACAAGCCGGATCTGGAGAGCAGTCCGGTCCCGCTGCGTGCCATCCCGATCCGGACGCAGACGGGTCTGGGTCTGCTTTACGGGTTCATCCCGGACAGCATCACGCTCTGCCCGCCGTTTGAGAAGCATCGGCGCGTGGACGCGGTCATCGGCATCGACACCGACAACACGGATTTTGCAGGCTGCGACGGACTTTTGCCGGGCGCCCTGCTTTGAAAAACACAAAAAACGAAAGGATTGACGGAGAATGACGATCGGAAAGAAGCGCAAACGGACGGGCAGCGCCCTGCGGAGGTGGCTGGTGCGGTTGCTGCGGTCGGGGGAGGTCTACTATATCAACGGGTCGCAGACGCTCCCCCCGCCCCTCTCCCGCGAGGAGGAGGCGGCACTGCTGGAGAAGCTGGACACGGATCCGACCGTCCGCAACACGCTCGTCGAGCGGAACCTGCGGTTGGTCGTTTACATCGCGAAGAAATTTGAAAGCTCCGCCGTGGGGATCGAGGACCTGATCTCCATCGGCACGATCGGGCTGATGAAGGCGGTCAACACGTTTCGCCCGGATAAGCAGATCAAGCTGGCGACCTATGCGTCCCGCTGTATCGAGAACGAGATCCTCATGCACCTGCGCAAGAATGCGGGCGTGCGCTCGGAACTTTCGCTCGACGAGCCGCTCAACGTGGACTACGACGGCAACGAACTGCTGCTGAGCGACCTGCTGGGGTCGGAAGGGGACGACGTGGGTCGCGCCATCGAGGAGCGGGAGGAAAAGCGAATGATCCGTCGCGCCATCGACAGCCTGTCCGAGCGGGAGAAGCGCATCATCGAACTGCGGTTCGGCTTCGCGCCGGAAAGCCGCGGACAGGAAAAGACCCAGAGGGAGGTCGCCGATCTGCTCGGCATCTCGCAGAGTTACATCTCGCGGTTGGAGAAAAAGACCATCGAACGGCTCCGGGACGTGCTGTCACACGCGTAGAAGCAATTTATGGGGGGCAAACGCAATCACGGCGTCGCCAGCGACTTCGTCGCCGCGTCGCCTTGCTCTGCGTTTCCCCTCCAAACACCCCCCATCGTCGAAAACCGGCTGCGTCAGCGCCAATGCTGACACCGCCTTCGTCGGTTTTCTCTGCCGCGCCGCTTTATAACAGAAAAAGCGCAGACGAAAAAATTTTCCGTCTGCGCGAAAAAACGACGCGAAAGGGCTTGACAACGGGAGCGATTTATGGTATACTCTCCTTGTCGCCGGAACGGAAGGCGGCGGGAAGCGCCCGCGTTCTTCGGTTCGGGACGTTTGGTTTGGCTCGGTAGTTCAGTTGGTTAGAACGCCGCCCTGTCACGGCGGAGGTCAGGGGTTCGAGTCCCCTTCGAGTCGCCA
>CANQVQ010000157.1 GCA_947627335.1 uncultured Clostridia bacterium
ATCGTCAGCGAAGGGAACGTCGTCGGTGCGGTCATGTCCCTTTCGGACTCCCCGCTCCCGCCGGACGAAACCGCAAAAAAGCTTATCAATACCGGTGCGCTCTTTCTCTCGTCCCAGATGCAGGTCTGACGACCCGCCGCCAAGGTCCGCGAAAGCGGACTTTGTTTTTTTTCTCGCAAAAAAGACGGAAAATGGGATTGATTTTTTCGGTCGGTTGTTATATAATGGAAGTTCAGTACAGGAAAAACGCACGGGGAGGGGACGCATACGGACGGGAACGCATTCAATCGGCGCAAGCGGGCGTTGTTTGAGCAGTACTACCGCTTTCTCAATCCGCCGCAGCGGGAGGCGGTCTCGACGGTCAGGGGTCCGCTGCTCGTGCTCGCGGGAGCGGGGTCCGGCAAGACCACGGTGCTGGTCAACCGCATCGGCAACATCATCCTGTTCGGCGACGCGTGGCGTTCGACGGACCTTCCGCCGGACGCGGAAACGCTGTACGAGGAAATGGAGCGGGTGGACGGCGGGAGCCGTGCGCAGATCCGCGCCGTGCTGGAAAAGTGTGCGGTCGAACCGGCGCCGCCCTACCGCGTGCTCTGCATCACGTTTACGAACAAAGCCGCCAACGAATTCAAGGAGCGGCTGTCCGCACTGCTCGGGGAGCGGGCGAAGGACATCTGGGCGGGGACGTTCCATTCGATCTGCGTGCGGATCCTGCGGCGGAACATCGACCGGCTCGGATTCACGGGCAACTTCACGATCTACGACGCGGACGACGCGAAAAAGGTGGTCGCCGCCGTCATGAAGCAAAAGCACATCGACGAAAAGCTGCTCTCCGTCAAGGCGGTCACGAATCTGATCTCCCGCTTCAAGGAGAAGGGGTACCTGCCCGACGACCTCGAAGACGACGAGGAGGTCTGCGGGGACGTCCGCCTGCACGACGCCGCCGGGGTCTATCGGGACTACCAGCGGATCCTGCGGGACGCGAATGCGCTGGACTTCGACGACCTGATCCTCTATACCAACCTGCTCTTCCGGGATTGCCCGGAGGTGCTCGACCGCTACCGTCGGCAGTTCTCCTATATCCTCGTCGACGAATTTCAGGACACCAATCCCGCACAAAACCTGCTGATCGCGCAGCTCGGCGGCGGACACGGCAACGTCTGCGTCGTCGGGGACGACGACCAATCCATTTACAGCTTCCGCGGGGCGACCGTGGAGAACATTTTACATTTCGACGACCTGTTCCCGGACGCAAAGACCATCCGGCTCGAGCAGAATTACCGTTCGACCGGACATATCCTGTCCGCCGCGAACGCCGTCATCTGCCACAACGAAGGGCGGAAGGGCAAGAACCTCTGGACGGACGCGGGCGACGGCGAACGCATTCGGGTCGAGCGCCCGATGACGCAGGCGGAGGAATCCGCGCTGGTCGTGCGGGAGATTCGGCGGCAGGTCGCCGACGGGAGCCGACGGTACGGGGATTTCGCCGTGCTGTATCGGGTCGGGGCGCTCTCGAACGCCATCGAGCAGGCGTTGGTCAAGGCACGGATCCCGTACCGCATCTGCGGCGGACTGCGGTTCAGCGAACGGCGGGAGATCAAGGACGTCGTCGCCTACCTGTCGGTCGTCAATAACCCGTCGGACACGGTGCGCCTGCGTCGGATCCTCAACGTCCCCCGTCGGGCGATCGGCGACACGACGGCGGACCGCGCCGAGGCGATCGCGGCGGACGAGGGCAGGAGCCTGTACGACGTCGTCCGGCGCGCCGGGTCGTACCCGTCGCTGTCCCGTGCGGCGGGCAAGCTGACGGCGTTCGGCGACCTGATCGGGCGAATGCGTGCGTTTTCGGCGGGAAACGGGTTGACGGACACGGTTTCCTATGTGCTCGAGGAGAGCGGGTATCTGCGTTTCCTCGCCGAGGAAGCCGAAGCGGACGGCGACGAACAGCATGAGCGCGAACAGAACGTGCAGGAATTCCTTTCCACGGTCCGACAGTACGAGGAAACGGCGGAAGACCCGTCCCTCGCGGGCTTTCTGGAGGAGATGGCGCTGGTGTCCGACGTCGACGCGCTCGAGGAGGGGCAGGACGCGGTCACGCTCATGACGGTCCACGCCGCGAAGGGGCTGGAATTCCCGTCGGTTTTCGTCATCGGCTTCGAGGACGGGCTGTTCCCCAGCCAGCAGGCGATCGCGGAAGGCGGCATCGAGGAGGAACGGCGGCTGGCGTATGTGGCGATCACCCGTGCCAAGCAGTCGCTTTGCCTGACGCACTGCGCCGCACGGATGCTCTACGGGCGCACGGACGCACGGAACGCGTCCCGCTTCCTCGCGGAAATCCCGGAGAACGACCGCGTTTCGTCCGCGCCGGAGCCGTCCGAGTCCCGCCGTCCGTCGTTTCCCGGCGCACGGTACGCGGGCGGGTCGTTCGGCGTTCGGGCGGGCGAGCAGATCGCGTTCGCCGCCGGGGACCGGGTCCTGCACCCGATGTTCGGCGCGGGAGAGGTGCTCACCGCGCAGGAAATGGGCGGGGATATGCTTTACAGCATCCGCTTCGACGACGGAGCGGAAAAGCGCATTATGGGCAGTTTTGCCCGGCTGAAGCGGGAACCGTAAACGGTCTCCCCTTCGCAAAACAGGAAAGGAGCGCTGTCAAAATGGCAGAGATCAAACCCATTCGCGCCATGCGGTACACCGAAAAAGCGGGCAAACCGGAAACCTGCGTCTGCCCGCCGTACGACATCGTGAGCGACGCGGAATACGCGGCCCTTTGCGAGGAAAACCCCTATAACCTGATCCGGCTGGAGCTTCCTGCCGGCGGAGAGGACCGCTACGCGAACGCCGGGCGGCTGCTCGACGACTGGCTGCGGGAAGGCGTCCTCGCGCAGGAGGAAACGCCGGCGATCTACCTCTATCGCGAAGCCTTTACGGTCGCCGGGAAGCGCTACGCGTTCGACGGGCTGGTCTGCCTCGTCAGGCTGCACCCGTTTTCCGACCGGGTGGTCCTGCCGCACGAGGAAACGCTTTCCAAGGCGAAGGAGGACCGCTTCCGGCTTATGCAGGCGACCGGCTGCAACTTTTCGTCGGTCTACGCGCTCTACAGCGACCCGGACGGGAGCGTCCGCGAGGTCAT
>CANQVQ010000158.1 GCA_947627335.1 uncultured Clostridia bacterium
GAAGCGGAGCTGCTCAACGACCACATCGCGGTCAGCCCGTCCTTCGACGACCGGCTCTGTGCCGCCGCCCATCTGCGTGCGCTCGAGCTGCTCGGGGACGAGGACGTCGGTCTGCACGTCGCCTTCCAGTTCTCCGCCCGCGAGGAGCAGGGGTACAAGGGGGCGATGACGACCGCCTACCGCGCAGACCCGGACATGGCGATCGTCATGGACGTCGGGCACGCCTACGTCCCCGGCGCGCCGGAAAAGCGAAAGACCGCCGTCGCCGGGAAGGGCTGCCTGCTCTCCTACGCCCCGCAGACGTCGCGCAGGCTGACCGTCTGGGCGGAGCGGGTCGCGGAAGAGGAGGGCATCCCGCTCCAGCCGATCGCCGAACCCGGACGCACCGGCACCAATTCCAACGCGGTGCAGACGACACGCGGCGGGATCCCCGTCTGCCTGCTTTCCGTACCGCTCAAGAATATGCACACCGCCAACGAGGTCGCCGACCTGCGGGACGCACGGGCTGCCGCCGATCTGGTCGCCGCCCTGCTGCGCCGTGCCGCGAAAGAACAGGAGGGACTTTTCCGCCATGGAACCGCAAGCCTTCTTTGAAAAACTCGAAGCCTACTGCGCCGTCCCCGGTCCGTCCGGCATGGAGGACGCGATCCGGGAGCGCATCCTCGCCGATATTCTGCCGTCCGGCGCGACGTATGAGGTCGATCCGCTCGGCAACCTGCTCGTGTTCAAGCGTGGGCGGGAGCGCCGCCCGTATAAGCTGGTCGTCGCCGCCCATATGGACGAGGTCGGGTTCCTCGTGACCGCCGTGACCGACGAGGGGCTGCTCTGCTTCGACGCCGTCGGCGGGGTGGACCGCCGCGTGGTCAGCGGTCGCCGCGTGCAGTTCTGCAAGGACGGTCGGACCGGCGTGGTCGCGTCAAAATCCATTCACATCCAGACCCCGGACGAATTCGGCAAGTGCGAACCGATCCCGGAGATGCGCATCGACGTCGGCGCGACCGACCGCGAAGGCGCACAAGCGCTCGTCCGCATCGGCGACTGCGCCGTGTTCCAGCCGAACTACGCCGAATTCGGCGAAGGGCTGATCAGATCCAAAGCCATCGACGACCGCTTCGGCTGCGCCGTGCTGACCGATCTGATCAATTCCGACCTCGCCTACGACACCTACTTCGCGTTCGACACCTGCGAGGAGATCGGCTGCGACGGGGCGAAGGAGGTCTGCCACCGCCTGCGCCCGGACGTCGCCGTCATCCTCGAATCCACGACCGCCGGGGACGTCTGCGACGCGCCGGAGGGAGCGCGTGCCTGCGAACTGCGCAAGGGCGCCGTGCTTTCCCACATGGACGGCGGCGCCGTCTACGATAAGGACCTGCTCGCCTTCGCCCTAAAGACCGCCGAGGAGGAAAAGATCCCCTGCCAGCTCAAAAATATCGTCGCCGGGGGCAACGAGGCACGCGCTTACCAGACCGGCGGGACCGGCGCACGCGTGCTCGCGATCTCCGCGCCCACCCGTTACCTGCATTCCGCCTGCTGCGTCGCCGCGAAGGAGGACCTCCTCGCCGTCGGTCGACTCACACGGGCGATCCTCGAAAGGAGCCTGCCGCTATGCTGACGCTCATTCGTCAATTCACCTCCGCCTTCTCCGTGTCCGGCTGGGAAAGACCGCTCGCGGAGCAGATCCGCAAGACCCTCGCCCCCGTCGCCGACGAGATCACGACCGACCCGCTCGGCAACCTGCTCGTCCTGCGCAAGGGCAAGGATCCCTCCCGCAAGCTGATGATCGCGTCCCACATGGACGAGATCGGCTTCGTCGTGACCTCGATCGACGACGCGGGCTTCGTCCACGTTTCCAACGTCGGCGGCATCCACGCCGTCGCGTCCGCGTTCCAGCGCGTGCGCTTTCGCAACGGGACGAACGGGGTCGTCGTCCCCGAAAGCGGCGTCAAGCCCGCCGATCTGACCGCGAAAAAGCTGGTCGTCGACGTCGGCGCGTCCGACCGCAGGTCCGCCGAACGCAGGGGGATCCGCGTCGGCGAGCTGTGCGCCGTCGTGCCGATGCTGCAGCGGCTTTCCGGCACGCGCTACGCCGCCAAAGCGTTCGACGACCGCATCGGCTGCGTCATTTCCGCCTATACCGCCCTCCACGCCGGCACGCCCGCGTGCGACACCTATTTCTGCTTCACCGTGCAGGAGGAAGTCGGCTGTCGGGGCGCACTGCCCGCCGCGTTCCGCGTTTCCCCGGACTGCGCGATCGCGCTGGACGTGACGCCCGCCGACGACTGCGGCGTCAAGCAGCCGGTGACCCGTCTCGGCGCCGGTGCGGCTGTCAAGGTCAAGGATGCCTCGGTGCTCTGCGCCCCGGTCGTCGTCGACCGCATGACCGAACTCGCGAAGGCGCGGAAGATCCCGTACCAGTACGAGGTCCTGACCGCCGGGGGGACGGACACGTCCGCCATGCAGATGGCGGGCGCCGGGTGTGCGGCGGGGTGCATCTCCATCCCGACCCGCTACATCCATTCCCCGGTCGAAACCGTCGATCTGCGCGACCTGCGCGCCTGCGCGGACCTGCTGACCGCCTGCGTCGAGGACGGCATGGCGTAAACGTCCGCCCCGGACCAAAAGAAAGGAAACCGAAAGAACCTATGAGCATCACCATTCCCGAGCGCCTGCTCGCCAAAGCGGAGGACTGCGAAGCCCGCCTCGCCGACACGTTCCGCCGGCTCGAACGGACCGCGTTCCGCAACACGCAGAAGGTCCTGCGCGTCTTTTCCGACAACAAACTCTCCGAACGCCACTTCAACGGCACGGTCGGCTACGGCTACGACGACGAAGGGCGGGACCTGTGCGACAAGCTGTTCGCCGGCTGCTTCGGACGCGAGGCGGGATTCGCCCGTGCGGGCATCATCTCCGGCACCCATGCGCTGACCATCGCCCTGCAGGGGCTTCTCCGCCCGGGGGACGTCCTGCTGTCCGTCACCGGCAAGCCCTACGACACGCTCGAAGGGGTCATCGGGATCACCCCCTGCAAGGGGTCGCTGGCGGAGTTCGGCGTGCGGTACGAACAGATCGACCTGATCGGCGCGTCCTCGCTCGACCTGCCCGCCGTCCGTG
>CANQVQ010000159.1 GCA_947627335.1 uncultured Clostridia bacterium
ACGACCCACTTCGGGCTCAACCCGGACGAAGCGCGGAACGCCGTCGAAGCCGTCTGCGCCGCCGTCCGCACGGCGGACACCCCGGTCGTCCTGACCGGCGACTTCAATCTGTGCCCGGAGGACCCGCTCCTGCGCCCGATCCGCGCATTGCTCGCGGACACGGCGGACGCTTTTTCCCGTCCGTCCCTCTCCTTCCCGTCGGACGCTCCGCGCAGGAAAATCGACTACATCTTCACGTCGCCGTCGGTCAAGACCCGATTCGCCTGCATTCCGCCGGTCGTCGCGTCCGATCATCGCCCGTATTTCGCGCTCGTCGAGGTGTAAAAAACGCCCGCCGGAAGGGAAATCCCCTCGGCGGGCGAAAATTTGCGTTCAATCGGCGCGGATAAGCCGCAGAAAGTATTCGTGGACCGAAAGATCGCTTGTCAGTTCCGGGTGGAACGCGGTGACGAGCTGTTTGCCCTGCCGTGCGGCGACGACGTGTCCGTCCACCTCCGCGAGCGCCTCCGCGTCCCCGGAAACCGACGCGAGGTAGGGCGCACGAATGAAGGTCATCGGGATCTGCCCGATCCCTTTGCAGGTCCCGACCGTGGCGAAACTGCCGAGCTGACGCCCGTACGCGTTGCGGACCGCGACCGTGTCCATCGTGGCGAAGTGCGTGCGCTCGTCGTTTTGGATACGTCCGGCGAGCAGGAGCAGTCCCGCGCAGGTGCCGAACACCGGAAGCCCGGACGCGATACGCGTCTGCAGCGGGTTGAACAGCCCGGTCTCCCGCAGCAGTTTCCCCTGCACCGTGCTTTCGCCGCCGGGCAGGATCAGACCGTCGAAGGAGCGTTCCAGGTCCCGCCGCTGTCGGAGTTCAAACGCGGACACGCCGAGGTTCGCGAGCGCCTGTTCGTGCTCGGCGAACGCCCCCTGCAGGGCGAGTACGGCGATGCGAAGTCCGCTCATTTGCCCCGCTCCGCCATCAGGAGTTGGATCTCCTGCTCGTTGATCCCGACCATCGCTTCGCCGAGGTCCTCCGAGAGGGAGGCGAGCAGTTTCGCGTCGGTGTAGTTGGTGACGGCCTGCACGATGGCTGCCGCACGCTTCTCCGGCTTGCCGGACTTGAAGATGCCGGAACCGACGAACACGCCCTCCGCGCCGAGCTGCATCAGCAGCGCCGCGTCCGCCGGGGTCGCCACGCCGCCCGCCGCGAAGTTGACGACCGGCAGTTTTCCGTTTTCGTGGACGTACCGCACCAGTTCATAGGGGACTTGCAGCTGCTTCGCCTCGTCGAACAGTTCGTCGTCGGCGCAGGAGACCAGCCGACGGATCTCCGACTGCATCTGCCGCATATGGCGGACCGCCTGCACGACGTCGCCGGTCCCCGGTTCGCCCTTGGTGCGGATCATCGACGCGCCCTCGTTGATGCGGCGGAGCGCTTCGCCGAGGTCCCGTGCGCCGCAGACGAACGGCACGTCGAATTTGGTCTTGTCGATGTGGTAGCGGTCGTCGGCAGGGGAGAGCACTTCGCTTTCGTCGATGTAGTCGATCTCGATCGCCTGTAAGATCTGCGCTTCCGCGAAATGCCCGATGCGGCACTTCGCCATGACCGGGATGGACACCGCCTCCTGAATGCCCCGGATCATCTTCGGGTCGCTCATGCGGGATACGCCGCCCGCGGCGCGGATGTCCGCGGGGATCCGCTCGAGCGCCATGACCGCGCACGCCCCCGCCGCTTCGGCGATTTTCGCCTGCTCCGGCGTCGTGACGTCCATAATGACCCCGCCTTTGAGCATTTGCGCGAGGTTGCGGTTGAGTTCCCAACGGTTGTTTTCCATGAAAAGTCGTTCCTTTCGTACCTTATGGTTTTTATGTCATAGAAAGCATATCGGTAAAATAGATTTTCCCTATGATACTACGCAAAAGCGGTTTTGTCAAGAGGAAAGGCAAAAAAATCTGGTGAAGGTGAAAATACAATGAAAATGTCGTCCCGTAGGCGGGCATGAACCGCTGGCTCCAAACACGACTGTGTTTGGAGCATAGGGACAACCTCAAGAGAAAACCGGCGAAGGCGGCGTCAGAAGTGGCGCAAGCCGAGCCGGGTTTCGATGAAAAGAGGGCATTTGGGGGAAAAACGCAGAACAAGGCGGAGCGCACGAAGGGCGCGAAGTCGCTGCGATTGTGTTTGTCCCCCAAAAAGCGAAGCGTCACGCCATACTTTGCGAAAAACAGGGTAAGAAGGGGCTAACGACGAAACGATCGCGTTTGCCCCCCGAATTATCACGTAATCGGCTCGAAATCGGCGGCGCCGTGCTTGCAGAGCGGACAAATGAAGTCCTCCGGCAGCTCGTCGCCTTCGTAGACGTACCCGCAGATCTTGCAGACGTAGCCCTTCTTGCCCTCGGTCTGGGGTTTGGGCTTGACGTTGGCGTGGTAGTAGGCGTAGGTCATGCTCTCCGCCGACGAGATCACCCGCGACTCCGTCACGCTGCACAGGAACATCCCGTGCGAGCCGAGGTCGACGTACTGTTCGACCTTCAGCGAAAGCAGGGCGTTGATGTCACGCGGGAGGAAGCGCAGCCCGTTCGACGAGCGCAGTTCCTCGATCCCCGCGAACTTGTCCGCCGTCCTGCCGCTCTGGAAGCCGAAGTTCTCGAACGTGCGGAACGGGGCGTCAACGGTCAGGCAGTTGACGTTGAGGACGCCGGTCTGCTTGATGATGTGGTGGGAGTAGTTCTGCTTGTTGATGGTGACGGCGATGCGGTTGGGGGCGTCGGCGACCTGAGAAACCGTGTTGACAATCAGTCCGTTGTCCTTTTGCCCGTCCCGGCAGGTGACGACGTACAGCCCGTAGCCGAGTTT
This sequence comes from uncultured Clostridia bacterium, assembly GCA_947627335.1. Taxonomy (GTDB): domain Bacteria; phylum Bacillota; class Clostridia; order Oscillospirales; family CAG-382; genus Coliplasma. The sequence continues at coordinate 2,848 of CANQVQ010000159.1, forward strand.
GAACAGGGCGGTCGGGTCGTTCTTGTCCGCCGTTTCCTCCCTGCGGGCGAGGTAGCTCTGGCAAAGCTCCTCGGCGAGCGCCTTGACCTCCCCGCGGCTCTCCTCGTTGAGCGCCGACAGGATCCGGACCGCGTGGGACGCGAAAGTCAGGTTCTTGCAGGGGGCGAGCAATTCCCGCATTCCCTTCGCCGCGAGCGGCGCCCACGAGCCGTTTTCGATCAGCGCGACCGTGCGGTTGCGGTAG
>CANQVQ010000160.1 GCA_947627335.1 uncultured Clostridia bacterium
AGGTGACGACGGTCAGTCCGCGCTACGCGGAGGAGCTGCTCGAGCCGCAGTACGCGTTCGGGCTGGACCCGATCCTGCGGATGTGCGCCGGGAAGCTGACGGGCATCCTCAACGGGATCGACCGCGAGCTGTACAGCCCGTCGAAGAGCCCGGAGCTGCCTGCGCCGTTCCACGTCAACCGCATGGCGGGCAAGACCGTCTGCAAGCGGGAACTGCAGGAACAGCTCGGGCTGCCTGCCGAGGCGGAAACGCTGCTGGAGGAGGACGTGCAGCTGGTCGTGCTGGGCAAGGGGGACTTCTACTACGAGGAGTTCTTCCGCCGGCTCGCCGAGCGGCATTCGGATAAGTGCCGCGCCGTCCTGCGGTTCGATCAGGTGCTCGCGAAGCGCATCTACGCGGGTGCGGACGTATTCCTTATGCCGTCCCGGACGGAACCGTGCGGGCTTGCGCAGATGATCTGCTCCCGGTTCGGGACCGTGCCGGTCGTCCACGAGACCGGCGGGCTGAAGGACAGCATCCGCGACGCCGGCTGCGAGGGCGGCGGGAACGGGTTCACCTTCGCCGCGTACAACGCGTGGGATATGCTCTACGCGCTCCGCAACGCGCTCGACCTCTACCGCGACGCCGACGCTTGGCGCAAACTCGTCCGCCGCGTCATGCTTACCGACTTTTCCTGGGACGTTTCCGCGAAAAAGTACCTGGAACTGTATCAAAGCCTGCTGTAGAAGGGGAACGAAGGGGAACGAGGAGTACGAAGGGAACGTGCGGGGAACTCCGTTCCCCGCCCCCTTATCGTCGAGCCCCGTTTTGCGCGAATTTCCATTTGCGGGGCAACCGCGCCCCGCATTTGCGCTTTTCCGCTTGCGGAAAAGCGCAAAACCATGGAAATTCGTTCGGATTTTCAACCCCTCTGCCCCCCGATTTTCCCCCTTCCCGGCGACCCCCAAATTCGCGTGATTGCTCTCGCAATCTGCGCCCCCGATTTACGTTTTGAAAGAAAATTTTATCACAAAATAAAACGTATAGTACGGGCGCTGGCTCCGAGAGGAGCCTCGCGAGGTTCGAGCGGTTTTTTACCGCCGACGTAAGGGTTATGTCGGACGCATTTATAAATTTCCTCCGAAATCGACAGGGTCGATTTCGCGCTAGGGGGGCTTGGGGGTGCTGGCACCCCCAACGTACTCCTCGTCCCCCCATTCAACCACACCACGGAGATGAAAAAAGCCATGAACCTTCCAAAGATCGATAGCGCGACCGTAGCGGACGCGCTGAAGAGCAAGCTGTCGCGGTACTTCGGCACGACGCCGGAGGAAGCGACGGCGCAGCAGATGTACCAAGCGACGGTCCTGAGCGTGCGGGACCTGCTGAGCGTCCGGAGCCGGGAGACGGTCCGCAAGACCCGCGAACAGGGCGCGAAGCAGGTTTTTTACCTGTGCATGGAGTTCCTGATGGGGCGGATGCTGCGCATGAACCTGTGCAATTTGGGCGTGGAGCAGTATTACCGCGAAGCGCTGGCGGCGAGCGGACAGTCGCTTGACGAGCTGTACGAACTGGAGCCGGACCCGGGGCTGGGCAACGGCGGACTGGGTCGGCTCGCGGCGTGCTTTCTGGACGCGCTGACGTCGCAGAACTATGCGGCGCGAGGGTTTTCGATCCTGTACGAGTACGGGCTGTTCAAGCAGCGCATCGTGGACGGCGAGCAGCTGGAGCTGCCGGACATCTGGCTGCCGGAGGGGCATTGCTGGCTTGTCCCGCGACCGGACGAGAAGGTGCTCGTGCGGTTCGGCGGCACGGTGCGTGAGGAATGGAAGGACGGTCACTGCGACATCGTCGAGGAGGGGTACGACGAGTACGAAGCGGTGCCGTACGACCTGTTCGTCACGGGCGGCGGCACGGACACGGTCAACACCCTGCGGCTCTGGAAGTCCCGCGACCCCGACAGCTTCGATATGCAGGCGTTCTCGCAGGGGCAGTATGTCAAGGCGCTGGAGGACAGCACCATGGCGGACGCGATCTCCAAGGTGCTGTATCCGGCGGATAACCACCACGAAGGGAAGCTCCTGCGGCTTTCGCAGCAGTATTTTCTGGTGTCCGCGACGCTGCAGTGGATCGTTTCCAACCATCTGTCGCTCTACCGGTCGCTCGAGACGCTGCCGGACTATACCGCGATCCACATCAACGATACCCACCCGGCGCTGGCGATCCCGGAGCTGATGCGGATTCTGATGGACCTGCACCATTTCTCGTGGGAGCAGGCGTGGGACGTCACGACGCGGACCGTGTCGTATACCAACCATACGGTTTTGCCCGAAGCGTTGGAAGTTTGGAACGAGAACCTGTTCTCGCTGAAGCTGCCGCGGATCTACGCGATCATTCGCGAGATCAACGAGCGGTTCTGCCGGTTCGCGTGGCAGAAGTTCATCGGCGACTGGGACAAGATCGGCCGCATGGCGGTGCTGGACCACGGGCAGGTCAAAATGGCGAACCTGTCGGTCATCGGGTCGCACTGCGTCAACGGCGTGTCCGGTCTGCATTCGGAAATTTTGAAAACGGCGGTGTTCCGCGACTACTTCGACCTCTATCCCGACCGCTTCACGAACGTCACGAACGGCATCGCCCACCGTCGCTGGCTCTGCTGCGCGAACCCCGGGCTGTCGAAGCTGCTGGACGAGACAATCGGCGACGGCTACCGCAAGGACCCGGAGCAGCTGGAAAAACTGCGTGCGTTCGCCGACGACGGGGCGGTTCTGGACCGTCTGGACGACGTGAAACGGGAAAATAAGCGGGCGTTCGCGAAGTACCTGCAGGATACGAAGGGGATCGTCATCGACCCCGAGAGCATCTTCGACGTGCAGGCGAAGCGGATGCACGAGTATAAGCGGCAATTGCTCAACGCACTGCACATCATCTCGCTCTACCAACGTCTGCGCGAGGACCCGACGGCGGACGTCGCTCCGCGGACCTTCCTGTTCGGCGCGAAGGCGGCGCCCGGGTACTACCTCGCGAAGGATATTCTAAGGCTGATCTGCTGCCTCGGCGCGGAGATCGA
>CANQVQ010000161.1 GCA_947627335.1 uncultured Clostridia bacterium
GACGGGCTCGCCCCGTGCGAGCGGATGACCCTGCGGATCTCCGCGTCGATCTGGGCGGTGGTGACGCCCTCCTTGCAGAGCGCGCCGCCCGCCTCCCGCGCAAGCGCCGCGATCCGACCCGCGTCCCGCATCCTGCGCAGTTCCTCGTCCGTTCGTAACGTGATCATTGTCCGATGCCGAGCGCCTCGCGCACCAGGCGGGAGGTGTCCTCGACCTTGTCCTGCCCCTGCACGGTGCGCAGAAGCCCTTTTTGCTCGTAGTAGGTCTTGAGCGGCTCGGTTTCGCGGTGGTAGACCGCGAGCCGGTTCCGCACCACGTCCGCGTTGTCGTCCGGGCGCTGCGAGAGCGCTTCGCCGCAGACGTCGCATCTGTCCGCCCGCTTCTTCGGCGGATTGTACAGGACGTGATAGGTCGCGCCGCAGGACGGGCAGACCCGCCGACCGCTCATGCGTTCGACGATGACCTCGTCCGAGACTTCCAGCGAAAGCACACAGTCCACCGAGATGCCGAGCGCCTCCAACGCCTCCGCCTGCGGAATGGTCCGGGGGAAGCCGTCAAGGATGAACCCGTTCTTGCAGTCGTCCTGCGCCAAACGGTCCCGCAGGATGCCGACGACCAGTTCGTCCGGGACCAAAGCCCCGCTCGCCATGACCGTTTCGGCTTTCTTCCCGAGTTCCGTGCCTTCCTTGATCGCCGCACGCAGCATCGCGCCGGTCGAAACCGTCGGGATGCGCAGCGACGCGCTGATCAGTTCGCCCTGGGTGCCTTTTCCGGCGCCCGGAGGACCGAACAGGATCAATTTCATCACAAATCAACCTTTCTTTACGCAAGGAAGCCCTTGTAGTGCCGCATCGTCGTTTCGGACTCGATGTCACGCGCCGTTTCGAGCGCGACGTCCACCACGATGATGACCGACGTGCCGCCGTACACCAACGCACGCAGCGCGGTCCAGCCGGTCCAGCTCATGAGGATCGGGAAGATCGACATGAAGGACAGGAAGAGCGCACCGATCAGCGTCACGCGATGCACGACTTTGCGGATATACTGCGCCGTCGGCTGCCCCGGGCGGTAGCCCAGGATGGTGCCGCCGTTCGCCTTGAGGTTATTCGCGACCTCGTTGACGTTGAACGAGATGGCGATATAGAAGTACGCAAACGCGATGATCAGCACGAACATCACGATCACATAGATCGGGCTGCTCGCCGAAAACCACTTCTGCACCCAGGTCTGGAATCCGCCGCGGATCAGCAGCGCCAGCGTCGCCGGCAGCGAAACGATCGCGTTCGCGAAGATGATCGGCATGACGCCGCCCATCATGACGCGGATCGGCAGATAGGTGTTCGCGCCGCCGTACATCTTCCGCCCGACCTGCCGCTTCGCGTACTGCACCGGCAGACGGCGCTCGGAGTTCGAGAAGAACACGACCAGCGTCACGATCGCGAGCATCATCACGAGCGCGAGGATCACGCCGAGGATGTCGCCGAGGCTGAGGGTGATATTGACCATGGATTCAAAGATCGACGGGATGCTCGAAATGATGTTCACGAACAGGATCAGCGAGATGCCGTTGCCGATGCCCTTTTCGTCGATCCGTTCGCCCAGCCACATGACCAGGCACGCGCCCGCCGTGTGGCAAGCGAGGATGACGATCATCGTGAACCACGTCGGCATCGTGGTGTCGATCAGGTTCTGGCTCTTCAGCGTCGCATAGTAGCCGTAGGACGTGATCAACGCGAGGGCGATGGTGACGTAACGGGTGATCTTGGAGATCTTCGCCTGCCCTTCCGGACCGCTCTTCGCGATCCGTTCGAGCGGCGGAATGGCGATCGTCAACAGCTGGATGACGATGGACGCGGTGATATACGGGCTGACGCCGAGCGCGAACAGCGTCGCGTTCTGGAACGCCTGCCCGGCAAGCATACTGAAGTAGCCGAACAGCGTTCCTTCCGTCGCAGTGGAGGAGAACAGGTCGTTGACCCCCTTGCTGTCGATGAACGGCACCATGATGTTCGAGCCGAAGCGGAAGATCACGATGATGACCAGCGTGTAGAGCATCCGCTTGCGGATCTCCGGCACCTTCCACGCATTCTTGAAGATCTTAAACATCCTTACTCACCTGCCCTTTCACAAGGCGTTGCGCACGCCGTCGGGATTTGGCTGAACATATCAGACCACCTCCGTCTTTCCGCCTGCGGCTTCGATTTTCTCTTTTGCGGAAGCGGAAAAACGGGTGGCTTTCACGGTCAGGGGGCGGGTCAGTTCGCCGTCGCCGAGCACTTTCAGCCCGTCGAACGCGTTCTTGACCGTCCCGTCCGCGAGCAGCGTTTCGAGGTCGACGACCGCGCCGCTCTCGTAACGCTCCAGATCGGAAAGGTTGACGATGGCATACTGCTTCGCGAAGCGGTTCTTGAATCCGCGCTTCGGCAGTTTGCGGTAGAGCGGAAGCTGACCGCCCTCAAATCCGGGACGGACGCCGCCGCCGGAGCGGGCGTTCTGCCCTTTATGTCCGCGACCGGCGGTTTTTCCGTTGCCGCTGCCCGCGCCCCGACCCTTGCGGTACGCCGCTTTGACAGCGCCCGGCGCCGGAGAAAGCTCCTGTAGCTTCATTGTTTTGTCCTCCTAAATCTTTCTGTGGCGCGCCGTTAGGCTTCCTCGACGCGGACAAGGTGGGAAATGACCGCCAGCTTGCCGTCGATCTCCGGGGTCTTTTCGACCGTCTTGCTGTCGCCGATCTTGCGCAGTCCGAGCGACTTGCAGGTCAAGATCTGGTTCTCCTTGCGCCCGATCAGGCTCTTCGCCAATGTGATGGTAACTTTCATTCCGGACCTCCTTCTCAGCGGACGTCCGCGACTTCGATGCCGCGACGGCGGGCGACCTGCTCGACCGTCTGCA
>CANQVQ010000162.1 GCA_947627335.1 uncultured Clostridia bacterium
CGCGGGGGTCGCGACCAGCTTGAGCCGGTTGTGCGACGCCATCTGCCCCTGGACCTCCATCGAAAAGGCGACGTCGAAGCACCCGCCCTCCTCCGTGAACGAACACTCCAGACCGTCGGTGCGGACGACGAACGGGAAGGCGATGAACTCGTTTTCGTAGGTGCCCTCCTGCGGACGGGAGCGGTCGAAGGCGAGGATCAGCTTGATCGATCTGCCGCCGAGCAGACCCTCCCCCCGGGCGTCGTGGTGGACCGTGATGACCCCGTCCCGCAGGATATTGACCGTCGTCAGGACGTTTTCCATGCCGGTGCAGGCGGGCTCGTCGTACTGCAGTTGGATGCCGTCGTCGGTGCGCAGGCACTTACCCGGGACCGTGTAGGCGATGACGTCCGACGGCGTCGTCTCTTCGGGGTATTGGAAGTTGGTTTCGATGCGGATATTGACGGAGGTCATGGTCGTCTCCTCTTTTTTTGTCAGTATTTTTCGATGTCGACGTGGTGGACCGGGGCGTCCGGCGGTGCGCCGAGGAAGCGGGACGCCTCCCGGCGGAAGAGCGTCGGGTCGTCGGACGTGAAGAACGCGTCGGACGGGACCCCGTCGGACGGCGGCAGGGAATCCGCGAGGGACGCCATCGCCTTCGCGGACGCTTCGCCGGCGGAGATCAGCACGGGACCCGGTAAAACGGCGGACAGCACCTCCGCGAGCAGCGGATAGTGCGTACAGCCGAGCAGGACCGCGTCCGGGCGGAAGTCCGCGTGCGGGAGCAGGTATTCTTCGGCGATCGCCGTCGCGGCGACGTCGCCTTTCCGCGTGTGTCCGTTCTCGACGAGCGGGACGAACAGCGGGCAGGCCGCCGAGCGCACCCGGATCTTCGGGTCCAGCGCGTGGATCGCACGTTCGTAGGCGCCCGTCGCGACCGTCGCGGACGTACCCAGCACCAGCACCCGCCCGTTCCCGTTTTCGGCGACCCGTGCCGCCTGCTCCGCCGCCGGGGCGACCACCCCGACGAACGGGACGGAAAAGGTCTGCTCGAGCAGGTCGAGCGCGTTCGAGGACGCGGTCCCGCAGGCGACGAGGATCGCGCAGACGCCGTGGGAGAGCAGGAAGTTCGCGTCCTGCACGGAATAGCGGCGGATGACCTCCCGCGAACGGGTCCCGTAGGGGACGCGGGCGGTGTCGCCGAAGTAGAGCAGAGTCCGACCGGGCAGGAGACGGCGCAGGGCGCGGTAGCCGGTCAGCCCGCCGAGCCCGGAATCGAAGATGCCGATGGGATTTTTCATAGGAAGCAGAAACACACCTTTCCGCTCTCTCAAACGCCGATCAGCGGGGAGAGCAGGGGAATCGTGAAGATGCACAGCAGGTTGGACAGCAGGATCGCGTCGGCGGACGTCGAACGGGCTTCCGTCGCTTCCGGCGGCAGGAACAGCTCGGCGAGGTTCTGCGTGACGGAGGCGGTCGGGCAGCAGCCGAGCAGGAACAGCGTCGCGCAGAACACCGGCGGCAGCGGCAGGAACGCCGTCCCGACCCACGCGAGCAGGGGCATGACCAGCAGTTTCCCCATGCAGGCGAGCCACGCGTACCCGTCGCAGACGATACGGCGGAACGGCGTGCAGGCGAGCCGCATCCCGAGAACGATCATGCAGACCGGGGTGGACATCCGCCCCAGCAGCGTCACCGCGTCGAGCGCGACCGCCGGCAGGCGGAGATGCAGCAGGAACAGCGGGAACGCGACGTAAAACGTCAGCATGGAGGGGTTCGCGAGCAGGGCGCGGGCGCGGATGTGCCGCTTTTCGCCGGTCAGCAGGAACAGTCCGCAGGTCCAGGCGATCAGGTTCATCGAAAGCGAGAACACCGCCGAAAGGGCGACCGCCTCCGGGACGATCTCCTCCGGCAGAAGCGCCTGCAGCAGGGGGATGCCGAGGAACCCGACGTTCCCGAATACACCGCCGATCGCGCACGCCCGACGGCAGGCTTCTTTCAAGCGGAAGCGCAGCGCACAGGTCATCGCGAGCAGCATCAGCAGCTGCAGCCCGGTGCAGAACAGGAAGAACAGCCCCATCCGCCCGAGCAGCTCCGGCGTGCAGTCGGCGGTCTGGAACGCGTAGAATTGCAGACACGGCTGGCAGGCGTACAGCAGCACCTTGGAGAACGGGGGGATCTGGGACGCGGAGAGGGCGCGGGTCCTGACGAACAGGAAGCCCGGCACGGCGTACGCCGTCAGCACCAGCACGCTGACGGCGGTCGAAAGCATCTGCACGGCGGATACGCTCCAAAAAAGATTTGACAAACGTCCGATTTTGACGTATACTGAAAGCAACAGGCAAATGGGGAAAACGGGTCCGCCGGACGCGACGGATCTTTTCCTTCCTACAGTATAGCATATTCCGCTTGATTTTGCAAGAAGGGTAGACGATTTTTTTGCGGCTTTTCCGAGATCCGCTCCCGCGTGACCCGGCGGTACGGGTGTCCGTGCTGACGCTTGCGGGGAATGTGGCGCTGACCGTGTTCAAATTGCTCGCCGGGCTGTTCGGCGGTTCCGGCGCGATGGTGGCGGACGCGGTGCATTCGGCGTCGGACGTGGGGTCGACGGTCCTGGTGCTGGCGGGGCTTCGGCTGGCGAAGCGCAAGCCGGACGAGAACCACCCGTACGGGCATGAGAAGGTCGCCTGCGTGCTGACGGCGTGCCTGGCGCTTTCGCTGTTCGCCGTCGGGCTGGGGATCGGCTGGCAGGGGGTGCGGTCGCTGCTGTTCGAGCCGGACCGCCCGTCGCCGACCGCCCTCGCGCTGGTCGCGGCGGTGGTCTCCATCGCCGTGAAGGAGGGGATGTACCATCTGACCGTCCACGCGGCGAAAAAGGC
>CANQVQ010000163.1 GCA_947627335.1 uncultured Clostridia bacterium
GTTCGTTTCGGAGGAGTACCTGTCCCTCTACGACGCGGTCATTCTCTCCGGGCGGGACCTGTACGTCGGGAAGATCGTCCAATAGGAGGAAAAAGCGTGAACACGAAAGCGGAGATCCGCGCAAACATCGTCCGCCTGCTCGGGGAGCTGGACGGGCGGGCGAGGCTGCTCGCGGCGACCAAGACCGTCCCGCCGGAACTGATCAACTACGCCGCCGACTGCGGCGTGACGCTTATCGGCGAAAACCGGGCGGACGAACTGCTGTCCAAGTACGATGCGCTCGACCGGGAGCGGCTGGAGATCCATTTCATCGGTCGCTTGCAGAGCAACAAGGTCAAATACATCATCGACAAAGTCTCCATGATCCATTCGGTGGACAGCCTGACGCTGGCGGCGGAGATCGAAAAGCAGGCGTCCAAGCGGGGGCTTGTCATGCCGGTGCTGGCGGAGGTCAACATCGCCGGGGAGGAAAGCAAGGGCGGCGTGCCGCTCGCGGAGGTCGAGTCGTTCGTCGAAAAACTGGCGGGATTCCCCCACCTTTCGGTGCGCGGACTGATGACCGTCCCGCCGAAAACCGACCGTCCGGGCGAAAATCTGCAATATTTTCAAAAAATCTATCAAAAATTCATTGACATTCGGGACAAAAATGTGGATAATAAGGAATGGGGGATTTTGTCCGCAGGCATGAGCGGGGACTACGCGGTCGCCGTTTCCGCCGGGGCGAATCTCGTCCGCATCGGCAGCGGGATCTTCGGCGCACGCCCGAAGCCGGTTCAGTAAAAGCAACGAAGAAAAATAAACGATACGGAGGTTTCAAGCACTATGGGATTCTTAGGACGCATCAACGATATGTTCAAGGACACGGACGGCGGATACGTCGACGAGGAAGAGGAGAACTTCTCCCCTGCCGAGGAGCAGCCCGCCGAGGAGTTCGAGCAGAAGCCGCTCTCCAATCCTGCCCCGAAGACGACCGGGGTCGGCTCGTCCGCCGCACTCGAAATGAAGGTGGTCAAGCCGGAAAAGATCGAATCCGCCTTCAGCATCAGCGATCACCTGCTCGCGAAGCGGACGGTCGTGCTCAATTTTGAGGACACCAACAAGGAAACGGTCCGCCGGATCCTGGATTTCCTCGGCGGCGTCGTCTACGCCATCGAAGGGAACATCAAGAAGGTCTCCGACGCGACCTACATCGTCACGCCCCGCAACGTGGACGTGACCGCCGATTCCGCCCCCCAGCAGGAGGCCGGAAAGTCCAGAGAACTGTTCTGATCCCCGTTCCCCACGGGGCTTCGCCCGCACACGGTGAAGCCCCGCAAAGGGGAAATTCTGCCCGAAAGGATGCCTCGCACGTTGGAAGAAGTCGTTTCCGTTCTGCAATATGCCGTGCTGCTGTTTCTGGATGTACTGGGCTATGTCATCGTGGCGCGGTGCATCCTTTCCCTGTTCGCTTCGGAGGATTCCAAGCTGCTGCTGTTCTGCTACGCGGTTTCCGAGCCGGTCGTCGCGCCGGTGCGGCGTTTGCTCGAGCGCATTCCGGCGCTCGAGGATTTTCCGATCGATTTTTCCTATGTGGCGACATTTCTGTTCCTGACCGTCGTGCGGACGGTCCTGCTCTCCGTCGTCTGACGGGGCGTTTTCGTGCGCCCGGGCGGAGGATTTCATTTGGAAAGGAAACAAACCGATATGCTTGCACCTCATGAACTGAAAAGCAAAACCTTCTCGAAGTCCCTCAAGGGGTACGCCCCCGCGGAAGTGGACGAGTACATCGAATTCCTCATTGGGAAGTACACCGAGGCATACCGCGAAAACAACGAGCTGGAGCGCAAGCTGCACGTTGTCGTGACCAACCTCGACGAGATCAAGGACGAGGAGGAATCCATCCGAAGCGCCCTGCTTTCCGCCCAGAAGATGGCGGACAAGATCATTCGCGACGCGAACGAGCGCGCCGACGTCATCACCGGCGCCATCAAGGAGCGCTGCGACGCGGTCATCGCAGAGTTCAAGGAGCAGCTGCAGGCGGAAAAAGAGGAAATGTGGGAGATGCGGAACCGGGTCGTCGAGTTCAAGAAGCAGCTTTTTGAGCTGTACCGCGGACACATCGAAGCGCTCAAGGGCATTTCCGTCAACGAGATCGACGAGATCGTCCTGCCGGACGAGGACGCCGTGGTCGCCCGCATCTTCACCGACGTCAAGCAGGGCATCGAGGAGAGCAACGACCGCGTCGCGGCGGCTCACGCGGACGACCTGGAGGAGAAGCACACCCTGTTCCCCGCGGACGAGCCGACGGAGGCGGAACCGTCCGCCCCCGCGTCGCCGGAACTGACCGGGGAAGCGCGGGAGGCGGAGGACGCGTACCTGCGCTTCATGATGGGCGAGGACGCCGGGAAAACCGAAGAACCGTCCGCCGAGGGAACCGCCGCGGGACAGGAATGACGACCGTTTTTTGACATTTCTTGCGTTTTGACAAGCCGGAAAGGACAGCTTTTTTCCATGAAAGATTATAAAGACACGCTCAACCTCCCCGCGACGGAGTTTCCCATGCGGGGCAACCTGCCCAAGCGCGAGCCGGAGATCCAGGCACGCTGGGATCAGGTGGACCTCTATCGGAAGATGCTGGAATGCAACGAAGGGCGTCCGTCCTTCGTCCTGCACGACGGTCCGCCGTTCTCCAACGGCAATATCCACCTCGGCACCGCGATGAACAAGGTGCTCAAGGACATCATCAACAAATCCAAGTCCATGGAGGGCTTCCGCACGCCGTATATCCCGGGCTGGGACAACCACGGGATGCCGATCGAAAGCGCCATCATCAAGCAGTCGCGTCTGGACCGCAAGAAGATGTCCGTGCCGGAGT
>CANQVQ010000164.1 GCA_947627335.1 uncultured Clostridia bacterium
GGCGGCAGGGCGCACAGCGCGTCCGTCAGCGCGTCCACCCCGTCCCCGTCGGACGCGCACACCGGGAAGACCGGCACGCCCAGCCGTTTTTCCAGTTCCGGCAGATCGTAGGTCCGCCCGCTCGCCTGCGCGACGTCCATCAGGTTCAGCGCGAGGACCGTCGGGACGCCCAGCTCCAGAAGCTGCGTCGTCAGGTACAGGTGCCGTTCCGGGCAGGTCGCGTCAAGCACCTGCAGCAGAAAATCGGGCGGATCGTCGAGCAGGCAGTCCCGTGCGACGGTCTCTTCGGCGGTATAGGGAAAGAGCGAATACAGCCCCGGCAGATCGACCAGTTCGATCTCCGAATGTCCTCGCAACGTCCCGCTCGCCCGCTCGACCGTCACGCCGGGGAAATTGCCGATGTGCTGATGCGCACCGGTCAGGCGGTTGAACAGCGTGCTTTTCCCGCAGTTCGGCAATCCGACGAGCGCCCCTCTCACGCTTCCTTTCCCTCCACCAGAATCTCCTTCGCGTCCGACGCACGCAGGGTCAGCTCGTATCCCCGCAGGAAAAACAGCATCGGGTCGCCGAACGGGGCGCGTCCGCGCACGGTCACGACCGTTCCCGGCAGAAACCCCAGTTCCAGCAGTCGCCTGCGCAGACGGGGATCCCCTTCGCTTCGGACCTCCCGCACGACGGCGGAAACGCCCGGAAGCAGTGCCGACAGGGGTCGGCGCATCAAGCATCGCTTCCTTTCTCCGTAAAACCGATTGAAAATTTTCCCGGTAAAAATCGTATAAAGATTCCCCGTATGGCGAAACTAAATCCGTAAGGCAAAGGGACGGATTTCGTATCGCCGGAATCCCTTCCGCAACATATTCTGTTAAGGGACAAAGAGGAGTGTTTATTTTGAAGGGACAAAGCGGAAACGGCGTTCGCCGCGGAGACATCTATTACGCCGACCTCAGCCCCGTCGTCGGCTCGGAACAGGGAGGGATCCGACCGGTCCTGATCGTACAGAACGACATCGGGAACCGATACAGCCCGACGGTGATCGCGGCAGCCATCACCAGCCAGACCGGAAAAGCCAAACTGCCGACGCACATCGAAGTGCAGAGCGAACCGCCCGCCGGCGGGACGCGGAACGGACTTGCCAAAAATTCCATCATCCTGCTCGAACAGATCCGCACCATCGACAAACGACGGCTGCGGGAAAAGATGGGCAGGCTGGACGATCAGACCATGCAGATGGTGGACAACGCCATCTCCGTCAGCTTCGGGCTGCACGACAACGCGACGACGGCGTAGACCGCCGGTAAACGCTGTTAAAACGCCGAACCACAAAAACGGGAAAGAACGCAAACGGGACTCGCTTCCGCCGGCGTTCTTTCCTTTCTTATGCGGTTTTGTTCCGTTTCAGAACCCAAACGGCAGCGCCCACCGCGCCGACCGCCGCGACGGCACAGGCGACGAACACCCAGAGCAGGACGTTCGTCCCGCCGTCCGACCCGTCGGACGGTACGCTCTCCGCAAGCGGTCCGACCTGCACGCGGACGGACAACTTCTGCACGGGATTCTGCCCGTCGTCGTATTCCAGCAGGATCGTGTCCTCCCCGTTGAAGTCCGCGTCGGGGATATAGGCGATGCTCCTGCGGTCCGCCATGACCTGCGCACGCCCGTGCCCGCATTCGACGACCTCCACCCGCACGTCCCCGTAAAAGGAGTCGCCGTCCGTCACCGCCAGCGGGATCCGGCACCGCTCTCCCGGCAAAATCTCTGGGAGTTCGCCGAGCGTGACGGTCGGGGGGAGGTTTTCGTAGGTCCCCTTGAGGAACCGATAGGTGCAGTCGTACAGTCTGCGCAGCCGCTTGCCGTCCGCCGTCGAGGCGTCGGCATGGCAGAAATTGCTCCAAGCGCCGGGTCCCGCTCCCTGATAGAAGGTGTGCAGGGCGTCCATATACCCGGTCTGTGCGCCGACATACAGGTATCTCTCGTAGTTGCGGCAGGCGTCGGCGGCGCCGTCGCCAGAGAAGAAGGAGGGTTCGTTGGTCTCGACCTCCACGCCGAGGTGATAGGTCCCCGCCGCCTCCGCAAATTCCCAGAGCATTTCCGTGTCGAAGTAGGGGCGGTCGTCCGAAAAGGCGACGTTCGGCTGCATGACCGCGCCGGAAAACCCGAGCGACTGCCAGTCGTCAAACCCGACGGAGAGGTAGAACGGGTCGAACAGGACCTGCTTCCCAGCGTCCCGCAGCGCTTGCAGCGCGTCGGTCGTGAAGTTCCGCTCGTCCGACGACCAGCTTTCGTTCATCTCCTCCTCGTACCAGTAGTAGCCGACGAAGTCCAGCCGGGAAAAGTTCGCGTTTGCAAAGCGTTCGGTCAGGTATTCGTCGTACCACCGCACGACCGCGACCCGGTCCGCCGCCGTCGCGCAGGGTTCCGCCGTGCCGTCGCCGTCGAGGTCGCCGAAAGCGCCGGTCAGCACGCCGGGGTACGGCATGGTCAGCAGGACCGGGAATTTGCGGTCCGACGGCAGACCGAGCGCGTCGAACACCTGCCCGACGACCGTATTCAGCGCGTCAAGCTCGTACCCCTCCGCAAACAGGAAGTCCGTATAGCAGACCCAATCCGACTGCACGGCGGGCGGATACTTGGAAGTCCGCACGAGCGACCCGCCGGACGGGTAGGCGACCGACACGCACGGCACGAACGCGACTGCGTCGAACATCGTATCCTGTATTTCCCCGCTTTCGGACAGGTAGGCGACGTACGGGAGCATCTCCTCGACCGTGTTGTTCGCACGCTCCTGCGCAGCCGGATAGAA
>CANQVQ010000165.1 GCA_947627335.1 uncultured Clostridia bacterium
CCTGCGGTCATGCGCCGCAGGTACCACGACGACAGGGCGGACGGGCTGTCCGAAATTTCCCGATAGGAATCCCGCAGGGAGCGTCGGGCGGTCTCCAGTTCGCCGTCCGTGATATGCCCGGCACGCAGGTCGTCCAGCTGGGCGAGGATCGCGTCGGTGGCTTTCTGGCGGTTCTTCCGCTCGATGCCGCTGTGGACCACCAGCAGACCCTTCAGTCCGCCGTCCGAGCCGCTCGAGCAGTAGTAGCAAAGGCTCTGCTTCTCCCGCACGTTCAGGAACAGACGGCTGTTCGGGGAAGCGCCGAAGAGTTCGTTGAACAGGACGAGCTTCCCGTAATCCCCCGCCGCCAGACGGCAGGACGTGCGGAAGCCGAGGTTCAGCTTGCTCTGCGTGACGTCCATGCGCTCGGTCACGACACGGGGGACTTCCGGCGCCCTGCCGGAAACCGTCGGCGGGAAATCCGCTTCCCGCGGGGCAAACGGCAGGTACTTCCGGCACAGGTCGTACACTTCCCCGTCGGTCCGCGAACCGACGTAGAACAGCTCGACCCTCGCGTCGGCGAGCAGCGTTCGGTACGCGTCCCAGAGGGACCTTTCGTCCAGCTTTTCCAGTTCGTCCAGATCGCCCTCGTGGTCGACCGCGTAGGGTTCGCCGGCACACATCAGCTCCAGGCACCGGCGGTAGGCGTAGGAGGTCTTGTCGTCGATGCGGGAGCGGATGTCGTTGGCGAGGTTGCGTTTTTCCTGCTCGACGTAGGACGGGCGGAACACGCCGCCTTCCGTCGCAGGGTGGAAAATGACCTGTTCGAGCAGCTTCATGCCCTCCGCGAGGATGGGCATTCCGTCGAACGCATACGCGTCGTCCAGCCCGAGCAGGGCGAAGGTCACGACCTGCGCTTCGCCGATCTTGTGGACGTACGCGCCGAGCCCGAGGGAGTACAGCTCGTCCCGACGGCGGTGCAGGTCACGCATGGTCGGGTATTTTTCGGTCCCACGCGTCAGCACGTCGGTCAGCAGCGAGTACGCGCTCGCCGTCTCCTTCCGCAGCGGGACGAACAGGTTGACCGTCAGTTGGGAGGACTTGAATTTGTCGGTTTGCACCGTATGCAGACCGACGCCGGGGCAGATCATGCGTCGAATGGGGTCCATCGCCTCAATCGCTCTCCTTCCGTTGGTAAATGGTCTCCCCCGCCTTGACGGTTTCGAGGATCCGCACGTCCTCGTCGAAAATCGCCAGATCGGCGCGGAAGCCGGGGCGCAGAATGCCGCGTTCGCGGATGCCGAACAGGCGTGCAGGCGTTTCGGTCATCATGCGCACGGCGGAGCAGAGGTCCGCGTGGGCGAGGTCGCGCATATTGCGCACGAGGCGGTCCCCCGTCGCGACGCTCCCGGCGAACGCCTTTCCGCCCGGCAGCTTCGCCACGCCGTCCTCGATATAGCATTCCTGCCCGTTTTCGAGCGAGCCGAGGATGGTCCTGCCTTCGGTCTGTCCGGCGCCGCGCATCGCGTCCGTCACCAGCACGGTGCGGTGCACGCCCTTCGAGCGGTAGACCAGCTGCAGCAGGGTGTCCGGCAGGTGCTTGCCGTCGGCGATGATCTCGACGGTCAGTTCGTCGAACAGGTAGCCCGCTTCGACCAGACCCGGCACGCGGTAGCCGTCGATGCGCGTGATCGTGCTCATGCCGCTGTAGAAATGGGTCAAATGGGTGTAGCCGTGCAGGAGCGCCTCGCGTGCGACGTCGATGGTCGCGTCCGAATGTCCCATCGAGGGCAGGACGCCGCGTCGCTTCAGTTCGTCGCCGAGCTCCATGGCGCCGTCCAGCTCCGGCGCGACCGTCCAGCGGACGATGCAGCCGTCCGCCGCGTCGAGGATGCGTCGGTAGTGGGCAGGGTCGGGGGTCCTGAGGTACGCTTCGTCCTGCGCGCCCTTCTGGGAGGCGGCGAAGTACGGTCCTTCGAGGTGCATTCCGTAGAGGTCCGCGCCGGGATAGGTCCGGCTCCGCACACGGCGGAAGGTCGCGAAGGACTCGAACAGTTCCTCGTCCGGGCAGGTCAGCGTGGTCGGCAGGATGGTGGTCGTGCCGTGCTTCGCGTGCAGGACGGCGGCGCCGATGAAGGCTTCTTCCGTGCCGTCCATATAGTCGTATCCCCCGCCGCCGTGCTGATGCACGTCGATGAAGCCGGGGGAGATATAGAAGCCGGTATAGTCGTGCGTTTCGTACAGGTCGTCGTCCGCACGGTGGACGCCCGCGTAGGTGATCACGCCGTCCTCGGCGCAGACGTCGCCGTCCCAGATCATCGCGTTCGGGAAAAGCAATTTGCCCCGGTATTTGACTTTACGCATACGGTTTTTCCTCCTTATTCCCGCTGTTCCCGCTGTTCCAGCAGGCAGACGGCGAACGCGGCGACGCCCGCGCCGACGCCGGTGAATCCCAGCCCCTCCTCCGTCGTCGCCTTGACGCTGACGCGTTCGACGGGGATCTCAAGCGTTTGCGCGATATTCTCCCGCATTTGCAGCAGATAGGGCGCGAGCTTCGGGCGCTCGGCGACCACCGTCGCGTCGAGATTTCCGACCGAAAACCCCGCCAAGCGCAGTTTTTCCGCCGTCGCACGGAGCAGGACGAGGGAGGACACGCCGGCATACGCCGGGTCG
>CANQVQ010000166.1 GCA_947627335.1 uncultured Clostridia bacterium
GGCGTATCTGAAGGGGCGTGCGAAGCGACCGCCGGTCGTGTTTGCGGCGGACGCGGACGCCGTGTACGAATCCACGGTGGAGATCAATTTGCCGGAGATCGTCCCGACGGTCAGCTGTCCGCATCTGCCGGAGAACACCAAGCCCGCGTCGGCGCTTTCGGACGTGAAAATCGATCAGGTCGTCATCGGGAGCTGCACGAACGGGCGCATGGAGGACATGGAAACGGCGTACCGCATCCTGCGCGGGAGGACCGTCGCGAACGGGGTGCGCTGTATCATCATTCCGGCGACGATGGCGGTCTACCGGGAATGCGTGGAACGCGGGTATGTGACGGCGTTCATCGACGCGGGCGCGGTCGTGTCCACGCCGACCTGCGGACCCTGCCTCGGCGGGTATATGGGCATCCTCGCCGCCGGGGAGCGCTGCGTCGCGACGACCAACCGCAATTTCGTCGGCCGCATGGGGCATGTGGACAGCGAAGTCTACCTCGCGTCCCCCGCGACCGCCGCCGCAAGCGCGCTGACGGGGCATATCACCTCCCCGGACGCGGTATAGAAAGGCAGGAACGCGCAGTATGAAAACCAAAGGAACCGTTTTTCGCTACCCGGACAACGTCGATACCGACGTGATCATTCCGGCGCGGTATCTCAATACCGCCGACGCGCAGGAGCTCGCGAAGCACTGCATGGAGGACATCGACGGGACGTTCGTTTCCCGCGTGAAGAAAGGGGACGTGATCGTCGCCGGCTGGAATTTCGGCTGCGGGTCCTCGCGGGAGCACGCGCCGCTGGTCATCAAGACCTGCGGGACCGGGTGCGTCATCGCCAAGAGCTTCGCCCGCATCTTCTACCGCAACGCCATCAACATCGGGCTGCCGATCCTCGAATGTGAGGAAGCGGCGGACGGCATTTCGGCGGGGGACGAGGTCGAAGTGGACTTCGATACCGGGAAGATCGCCGATCTGACGACCGGGAAAACCTATCAGGCGCAGCCGTTCCCCCCGTTCATCCAGAACATCATCGCCAAGGGCGGGCTGCTCGCCTCGCTGAAGGAGGACTGAACCATGGGTGTACGGAAAACCGTCGCGGTCATTCGCGGGGACGGCATCGGTCCGGAGATCGTCGGGGAAGCCCTGCGGGTGCTGGACACGGTCGCGGACTGCTACGGGCATACGTTCGTCTACGACGACGTGGACATGGGCGGGGTCGCCATCGACAAATGGGGGGACCCTTTGCCGCAGGAGATGCTGGAAAAGTGCCTGCGGTCGGACAGCGTGCTGCTCGGTGCGGTCGGCGGTAAGAAATGGGACGGCGTCCCGGGGGACAAGCGTCCGGAGAAGGGCTTGCTGCGTCTGCGTGCCGGCATGGGCGTCTATTCCAACAACCGTCCGGCGAAGATCTGGAAGCAGCTCGCGGACGCGTCGCCGCTGAAGCGGGAGATCGTCGAAAAGGGCATCGATTTCATGATCGTGCGGGAACTGACCGGGGGCATCTACTTCGGTACGCACCGCACGGAGGAGACGGATGGACAGCTTTGCGCGACCGACGTGCTTCGCTATACCGAACGGGAGATCGAGCGCATCGGGCGGATCGGCTTTGAGACAGCCCGGAAGCGCCGGGGCAGGCTCTGTTCGGTCGAAAAGAGCAACGTGCTGGACAGCAGCCGGCTGTGGAAGAAGGTCCTGCACGGGCTTGCGGCGGCATATCCGGACGTGGAGCTGACCGATATGCTGGTGGATAACTGCGCCATGCAGATCGTAAAGGACCCGTCGCAGTTCGACGTGATCGTGACGGAAAATATGTTCGGCGACATTCTTTCGGACGAGGCGTCCATGATCACCGGGTCGATCGGCATGATCCCGTCCTCCAGTCTCGGCGACGGGACGCGGGGGCTGTACGAGCCGATCCACGGGTCCGCCCCGGACATCGCGGGGCTGGACGTCGCCAACCCGATCGGGACCATCCTTTCGGCGGGGATGCTGCTGCGGTACAGCTTCGGGCTGGACGCGGAAGCGGACGAAGTCGAGCGGGCGGTCGAGCGGGTGCTGGACGAGGGGTACCGCACGGCGGACATCCTCGGCGACGGGGCCGGCTGTAAGAAGGTCGGCTGCCGCGAGATGGGAACGCGCATCGCGCAGGCGGTGCGGGACGCAAAGGGATAACAGGAAAAGAAAGGAAACACACCGTATGAAACTATCCGGCGCGGACATTCTGGTCCGAACGCTGATCGAGCAGGGGTGCGACGTGGTATTCGGCTACCCGGGCGGGCAGATCATCAACGTCTACGACTCCCTGCATAAGTATCGCAACGAACTCAAGCACGTCCTGACCGCCCACGAGCAGGGCGCCGCCCACGCGGCGGACGGTTACGCCCGTGCGACCGGCAAGGTCGGGGTCGTTCTCGCGACCTCCGGACCCGGGGCGACCAACCTCGTCACCGGCATCGCCACCGCCTACCTCGACTCGGTCCCCGTCGTCGCCGTCACCGGCAACGTCCCGACCGGGCAGTTGGGGACGGACAGCTTCCAGGAGATCGACATCACGGGCATCACGCTCCCGATCACCAAGCACAATTACGTCGTCGGGTCTGTCGAGGAGCTTGCGGACACCGTG
>CANQVQ010000167.1 GCA_947627335.1 uncultured Clostridia bacterium
CCGGGATGTGCATCGCCAGCACCGGCACGCAGTTTTCCGCTTCCCGCCACGCTTCGGCGGTCTGCTCCGCCGTCACCCGCTTGTCCGCGTCGTCGATGCCGATGAGCTTGAACTCCCCGACGGACAGCGTTTGCGCGGGCTTCCCGCCCTGCGTGAATCGGGCGTAGGCGTCGTCGTGTCCGCGCTCGTGGTTGCCGCGAACCCACATCCACGGGCAGTCCACTTGCCCGAGAAACGCCGAAAAGCAACGCAGATTCTCCTCGCTGAAATCCTCGAGCATATCCCCGCTGAACAGCGCGACGTCCGGGCGGACGGTCTGCAGCAAGCGCAGGTAATGCGAAAGCCCCTCCTCCGGCTGGAGCAGGTGCGGCGGGTCGAACGCGTCGCCGTATAAGCGTGCGAAATCCTTGCGGATCGGCTCCCACGCCTGCTTCTGCTTTTCGACGTGCGCTTTCTGCGATTCCGTGCTGGATTCCTCCGCCACGGCGAGGTGCAGGTCCGAAAGTTGCAGCAAAGTCACCTCCCGCCGCAGCCCCGCGAGGGGCAGCGTGTAGGAAGTGACTTGCAGATACGCGTCGTCGGTGGGGAAGACCCCCTGTGTATAGGACATTTGAGCGTCCCCCTTTCAAAACGGTCGCAAAACCCCGGCTCATTCGTCCCAAAGGACGGGAGCGCCCGCCGCGAGCGTCGCGGGCAGGTCGAGCAGCCGCTGGTTCTCCGAACCCCGGAAGCGCAGCCGGATATTCTTCTTCGCCTCGATGAACTCCCCGTCCACCAGCACGTCGATGTGCGCAAGCAGTTCGTCCGTCACGTCCGTTCGCGCCTTGCCGTCCGGCGCAAGCAGGTCGCTTTCGAGCGTGTACCCGGTATAGCACCACACGTCCTTGTCCGGCAGCCGTTCCCGGACCTTCCGCAGCAGCGGCAGCAGCGCCTTCTGGTTCGCCGGTTCCATCGGCTCCCCGCCGAGCAGCGTCAACCCGTTGATGAAGGGTTTGTCCAGCAATTGCAGCAGGGTTTCCTCGGTTTGGGCCGTGTACGGCTCGCCGTATCGGAAATCCCAGGTTTCCGGGTTGAAGCACCCCTTGCAGTGGTGGGTGCAGCCGGACACGAACAGGGTGACGCGCACCCCGTTCCCGTCCGCAATGTCGCACGGCTTGATCTTTCCGTAGTACATCAGAGGTGCAGCACCCGTTCGCGGATCTCCTGCGTCCGCCCCTGGTTCCAGAACTGCGAACCGATGTAGCCGCAGGTCCGACGGGCGACGTTCATCTTCGATTGGTCGCGGTTGTGGCAGTTCGGGCATTCCCAGACCAGTTTGCCGTCGTCCTCGACGATCTGGATCTCCCCGTCGTAGCCGCAGACCTGGCAGTAGTCGCTCTTGGTGTTGAGTTCGGCGTACATGATGTGGTCGTAGATGAACTGGATGACCTGCAGCACCGCGTCGAGGTTGTCCTGCATATTCGGCACTTCGACGTAGCTGATCGCACCGCCGGGGGAGAGTTTCTGGAAGCGGGCTTCGCGTTCGAGCTTTTCAAACGCGTCGATCTCCTGCGTGACGTGGATGTGGTAGGAGTTGGTGATATAGTTCCGGTCGGTCACGCCGGGGATCTTGCCGAACCGCTTCTGCAGGCATTTCGCGAACTTATACGTCGTGGATTCCAGCGGCGTGCCGTAGAGCGAATAGTGGATGTTCTCCGCCTTGCGCCACTCCATGCACGCGTCGTTGAGCTTCTGCATGATCTCCAGCCCGAGCGCTTCGCCCTCCGGGTCGGTCAGCTTCTTGCCGGTCAGCTCGTACACGCATTCCCAAAGCCCCGCGTAGCCGAGCGAGATGGTCGAATATCCGCCGTGCAGCAGCTTCGTGATCGGTTCGCCCTTCTTCAGACGCGCCAGCGCCCCGTACTGCCACAGGATCGGAGCCGCGTCGGACAGCGTGCCTTCCAGACGCTCGTGACGGCACTGCAGCGCCCGGTGGCAGAGGTCCAGCCGCTCGTCGAGGATCTGCCAGAACTTTTCGAGGTCCTTCCCGTCCCGGCAGGCGGAGCAGGCGACGTCCACCAGGTTCAGCGTCACGACGCCCTGGTTGAACCGCCCGTAGTACTTCGGTTTCTTGGTTTCGGGATCGACGTAGGGCGTCAGGAAGCTGCGGCAGCCCATGCAGGTGTAGCAGTTGCCGTCGCCGTTGTCGTCGATCTTCAGCTGCAGCATGATCTTTTCGGAAATGTAGTCCGGCACCATGCGTTTCGCTGTGCATTTCGCGGCGAGCTTGGTCAGGTACCAGTACGGCGTGCCTTCGCGGATGTTGTCCTCCTCCAGCACATAGATCAGCTTCGGGAACGCGGGCGTGATGTACACCCCGGACTCGTTCTTGACGCCCTGGATGCGCTGCGTGAGGACTTCTTCGATGATCAGGGAAAGGTCGTGTTTGAGCTGCGGTTCCTTCGCTTCGTTGAGGTACATGAACACGGTCACGAACGGAGCCTGTCCGTTGGTGGTCAGCAGGGTGACGACCTGGTACTGGATGGTCTGCACGCCCCGGCGGATCTCCTC
>CANQVQ010000168.1 GCA_947627335.1 uncultured Clostridia bacterium
ATCTCGTCATAGACGGCGGTGTCGAGCGTTTCCGGCACGAATCCGGCGCCGATGCCCTGGATCTTGTGCGGTCCGGCTTTGCCCTGCGAGAGGACCGGCGACGCGGACGGCTCGACGGCGACGACCTTCACGTCCGGCTTGCGGCTCTTGAGATACTTCCCGACGCCGGTGATGGTGCCGCCGGTGCCGACCCCGGCGACGAAAAGATCGACCTTGCCGTCGGTGTCCTCCCAGATCTCTGGACCGGTCGTCGCGAGGTGCGCGGCAGGGTTGGCGGGATTGGTGAACTGGCTCGGGATGAAACTGCCCGGCGTGGCGGCGGCAAGCTCTTTCGCCTTGGCGATCGCCCCGGACATCCCTTTCGCGCCTTCGGTCAGAACAAGCTCCGCGCCGTACGCTTTCAGCAGGTTCCGCCGCTCGACGCTCATGGTCTCCGGCATGGTCAGGATGACCCGATAGCCCCGTGCGGCGGCGACGGCGGCAAGCCCGATGCCCGTGTTCCCGCTCGTCGGCTCGATCAGCACCGCGCCCGGCTTGATCACCCCTTTTGCCTCCGCGTCGTCCAGCATCGCCTTCGCGATCCGATCCTTGACGCTCCCGGCAGGGTTGAAATACTCCAGCTTCGCGTAGACCGTCGCCCCGAGTTTTTCGTGTTCCTCGAAGCGCTTCAGATGCAGAAGCGGCGTCTTTCCGATCAGGTCCGTGATGGTTTCATAAACGTGCATGGTTACAGCCTTCTTTCTCAAAATTACAGTTGTTACAAAACCTATATGTTTACTGTGTATTGAAGTATAGCACAGCAAACTGCGTTTGTCAAGGGGAAAAACGCAGTTTTTTCAAAAAAATCCGGCTTGACAAACCGGGGGAGATGCGCTATACTGGGTCGAAAAAAGAAAAAACGCAATCGCGGGACGGTTCCGTCCCGCATTTCGGACGCCTATTCGGTCTTCTGCTCCTCGATCTCCAGCAAAAATCGGTACAGCGGCTCGACCAGACGGAAGTCCCGCTCCAGGGTTTCCGCGAAATCCGCCGCGAACAGCGTATCGAAGTCCCGCGACGAACACCCGAACGTCCACGCCTTTCGATTCAGCCAACCCTTGTACGGCTCCGGCTGGTCCGGGAAGCGGTCCCGCTTGGGGAGCGACCCCTGCGGGGCAAAGACCGCCTGCTTCTCCAGCGTCCGGCGGAGCTTTTCAAATTTCGGCGAACGGACAAGCACCTTCTCGCGTGCGACGCGAAGCGCCTCCGGCGACATTTCGTAGTATCCGCAGCCGTACCCGACTTCCAGCGGGGCCAGGTAGAAATAGAACTCCGGGTAGAGCGGGAAGAAGCGCTTGTCCCGCTTGCAGGAGATCCACATTTCGCTCCGATAGAGCGCACCGCTCCGCGAGAAGCGCAGATCGCGGTAGATGCGCGAGATGGTGCGGTCCACCTTCGGCGCACAGACGATCAGCGGATCGACCGACCGCAGGAACGGCGTGAGCGCTTCGACCAGTTCCGCGAGCGGGGATAGCACATGATTCTGATACGCTTCCCTGTGTTCGCGGAACCATTCCCGGCTGTTCTGCTGGTAGTTTTCGTCCAAAAAATCCAGCGTTTCCTGCGTAAACATCCCGTTTTCGCTCCTTTTTTCGTAATTGTCCACCCGAAAGGAACCCCCATGAACTCCCTTTTTGCCTTCGTCAAACGCGAGCCGGTGCTGCTGACCGCCGCACTTGCCGCCGTCGTCAGTTGTTTCTTCGTCCCGCCGGACGCCGCCTACCTCGGCTATCTCGATTTCCGCACGCTCGCCCTGCTGTACGCCTTGATGACCGTCGTCGCGGGGCTTCGCAAGGCGGGGGTGTTCTCGTCGCTCGCACGGGCGCTGCTCCGGCGGGCGAAGACCGTGCGTTCGGTCGGGGCGCTCCTGGTCGGGCTTTGCTTTTTCTGCTCCTTCTGCATCACGAACGACGTCGCGCTGCTGACGTTCGTGCCGTTCGCGGTTGAGGTCCTGCGCCACGCCGGCGGTCCGAAAACCGTGACGCTTCGCGTCGTCCTGCTCCAGACCGTCGCCGCCAACCTCGGCAGTATGCTCACGCCGGTCGGCAACCCCCAGAACCTCCACCTGTATTCCTTCTACCAATACAGCCTGCCGAATTTCCTGCGGACGGTGCTTCCGGTCTGGCTGCTTTCGCTCGCCCTGCTTTCCGTCTGCTGCCTGTTCCTGCCGCGTGCGGCGGTCGGGGACGGCGGGGATGCGCCGGACGGGGGAGGGGTGCGGACTTCGGCGGTCTGGGTGTACGGTCTGCTGTTCGCCGTCTGCCTCGCGACGGTGCTGCGAGTGCTGCCGTGGACGGTCATGCTGGTCGTCCTGTTCGCCGTGCTGTTGGGATTCGACCGCAGGACCCTGCTCGACGCGGACTTCTTCCTGCTGCTGACCTTCTGCGCCTTCTTCGTCTTTGCCGGCAATCTCGCCCGCATTCCCGCGGTAGACGGGCTGCTGCAAACCCTGCTCGCCGGGCGGACCTACCTGACCGCCGTGCTGGCGAGTCAGGTCATCAGCAACG
>CANQVQ010000169.1 GCA_947627335.1 uncultured Clostridia bacterium
AGTGACCTATTCCGACTACCTGCCCGCCACGGCGCACAGCTACGGCGACTGGCAGACCGAACGACCCGCCACGCTGACCGAAGGCGGCGAAGAATACCGCGTCTGCCAGGTCTGCGGGACGCTGCAGAACCGGGACGTCCTCCCGCTCTCCGCCCTGCCCCGCCTTTCGCTGGACAGCTCGTCGGACGGGACGCTGACCCTCCGCTACACCGACGGCGAAACCGACCTGACGACCGCCGCGTCCCAGGCGGACGGGCTCAACGACCTGCTGCTGGAGCTGGACGAGCCGCTGGACCTCGGCTGGGGACCGCAGACGCGCTGCCTGCTGACCGACGGCGGATCGGACGCGACCTTCGCCCGCGACGCGACGGCGGGAGCCCTCTGGAGCGACTGCCTGTCCGCCCGGACCGACCTGCCCGACTGGGGATCGGACGTCCTGCCGGCGGAAGCGCGTCGGAACGGGACCAAACCGGTCCTGCTCTACCGAAACGGGAGCTTCGAGCGGCTCGCCCTGCTCTCGCTGCCCCTGACCGACCGGCTGGACGGCGCGGTCCTGCAGGCGACGGACGAAAGCGACGGCTGCCTGTTTCTGGACACGCCGACCTTTTCCGACCTGCGTGCCGGGAACGGGACGGACGTGAACGGCTTTGCGCTGCTTCGCGCTTCGGACGAGTCCGTCGAACCGGCGGAGAAACGCTTTGCGGACTTCCAATCCTTCGTCCTGCGTTCCCGGGACGGCGAATTCCGCGAACGGCTTGCGGAATATACCGACCCGAATACGCTGATCGACTACTTCCTGCTGCTGCAGACGCTCGGCAACCCCTACGGCGTGACGCTCGGGACCGTCTGGTACACCCCCGACCTCGAACACTTCCTGCCCGCCTTTCCCGCGTTCCGCGCCGGGCTGGGGCTGCGCTCGAACGGCACGCTGACGGACGGGAACGACGCGGTCTCGACCGGACAGAACCTGCTCTGGGAGCGCCTGTGCGCCCTGTTCCCGGAGGAGATCTCCGCACGGTGCCAAGCCCTGCGGCGGACGCTCCTGCGGGCGGACGCCCTGTGCGAACGGTTCCGCACGCAGTACGAAGCCGTCGAACCCGGTCTGCTCGACCCCGAAAAGGCGGAAACCGCCGGCGACCCGGACCGCGTCGAGGCGTTCCTGCGCAAACGCGTCGCCGTGCTGGACGCGTGGACGGAATCCCTGCTCCCGCAGGAGGAATGACGTTGCGGCGGAAAAAACCGTCATTTCCGACAATTTTTTGACGTGCTTTTCTACAAAAAGACGGTTGACATCTTCGCCGGAATATGGTATGATAGTACAAACGAGTAAAAGGAGAACGTATGCGATGAAAAAGAAGAAGCTCGCTTCGGAAGCGGCGGTCGGCGAAACCCCGGTGGAGTCGGTCGCGGCGGAAACGCCGGTCGAACCCAAAAAGCAGAAATCCGGCGGAAGGAGTTTGCGGGATAAGCAGTCGCTGTTTTTCGTCGCAGCGCTGATCCTCGGCGCCGTGTCCATTTTGCTCGTCATGATCGCCAAGAACGGCATCAACAACGGCAAGGGCTATTTCGTGATCGACCCGATCGGCAAGATGAAAAAGCCGATCGCGCTGACGGCGCTGAAGTCCTCGATCTGCGCGTGGAGCGCGGCTGCCGTCGGGTTCCTCGGCGTCGGCTGCGGCGTGACGCGGAACATCCTCAAGAAGCAGAATTCCCTGATCAGCTATCTGATCGGGCTGATCGGGCTGATCCTCGCGTGCGTCGCGCTTCTGGCGATCAAGTATCCGTAATACCGCTGCCGTAAAATCGAAAAACAGAGAAGAAAGGAAGGTTCGGACAAGCGACCTTCCTTTTGTTCCGTTAAAAACAAAAAAACAACATAGAACGGAGAAAAAACACCATGCTGAACACCAATCCCTTCGCGCCTCCCCTGCCCTCGCCCGAGTCCCTCGCGGACCGCGCCTTCACCCCGGTCAACACCCTCGGCGACCCCGCCGAGGACGGCAACGTCTACGTCGACGCGACCAACCGGGACGTGCTCGCCCTCGGCGGCATCGACGCCCCGCAGGACAACGGCGGCGAATACTACCGCCTCGACGTCCGCCGCAAGGAGGAATACTCCAACGACAACCGCTTCCTCGCCTGCAACACCCCGGGCGTGACCCTGCGGTTCGTCACCGATGCGAAAGCGGTCACGCTGGACGTCAAGCTCCGCTCGGTCATCGCCGGGATGCACCACTTCACCGACCGCGGCGTGTACGGCTTCGATATGCTGATCGGCACCGGCACCGCCAGACGCTACGTCGGCGCGAATATGCAGAACTTCGTGGATACGCTCGAAGGCATGAAGGACGTGCTCGCCCTGCCGGACGGGCTGAAGGAGGTCCAGATCAACTTCCCGCTCTACGCCGGGGTGGAAAGCGTCCGGCTCGGCTTCCCGGCGGACGCGAAGGTCGCCCTGCCGACCAAACGGGCGTACAAGCCGATCGCGTTCTACGGCTCGTCCATCACGCAGGGCGGGCGCGCGGGACGTCCGAGC
>CANQVQ010000170.1 GCA_947627335.1 uncultured Clostridia bacterium
CACAACGCACATCCACGTCGCACGCACGACGATGGAATTCACCGTACCTGCAGCGGACGCCCGCCACGCAGGTGAGCAGTTCGCCCATGACGGACCCGTCCGACGCGTACAGCGTCGCGCCCTCGCGCAGATATGCGGCGGTCTGCCCCTCCACGCCCGCGACCGAAAAGCCGTAGGTCACGATAGCGGAGCCTTCCTCCTTGAACAGGGAGCGGATCCACGTCCTGCCGAGCAGCGCGGCGAGCACCGCGAGGACCAGCACCAGAAGCAGAAGGTCCAGCCCGTTGAATCGGTGGGACTCCCGCTTTGCCTTTTCGTCGCTCATGACTGCTCCTCCTCCCGTGTGAGCGTCAGGATCAGCGCCTGCCCGCGATACGCCGGCGCCATCGCGTCCAGAAACACCCCGGAAGCGATCCGTTCGTTCCCGACGAAGTATCCGCCGTCCCGCATCTCCGCCGTGATGCGCACGGTCAGCAGGACGTCGCTCTTTTGGTCCGAGCGGGCGTATGTATAGGCGTAAAGCCCCTCCGCGTCCGGCTCCGCGTCCTGCGCGTCGAAGTACGCCTCCATCGCACGGGAAACCGTCACCGAACGCACCTCGCCGAGCGCCGCGCCGGACGACGTGTAAAGCGTTTCGCCCTCGGCGAACTTGCCGCTGTACGCGTTATCCACGTCGGAGAAGCGCATCGTGCAGACCAGTTCCGCCGTCGGGGTCTCCCCGCGATGCATGACCCAGTACGCCCCCGCCGCGACCGTCAGCGCGAGCAGCAGCAGCAAAGCGACGTCAAACAGCGGGAAGCGCCGCTTCTTTCTTTCGGTTTTCCGATTCAGATCCATTGCGTTTCTCCCGCCTCTCTTTCGCATCCGTATCCGTAAAGGTTCCCGGTCAGCGACGACATCGCGCACAGGCACCAAAAGACCCCGAGCAGCCGCAGATCCGCCCAGACGTTCACAGCCCACGCCGTGAGCAGGAACACCGGCACCGAAGCGGCGATCCCGCCGAAGCGCATCGCCCGTTCGCGGTCATTCTCCCGCCGCATACAGGTAAACAGCCTTTGCAGGGCGCAGAACGCGCAGCCGAAGAACAGCAGCAGCGTCGCCGCGCCGCCGTCCAAAAGCAATCGTGTATACAGTCCGGCGGCGAACCCGTCCGGGAAGATCCCGTTCGCGAGCGCAGCCGCCGCGAGCGCGCCGTCTCCCGCGCCGACGCCGGTCAGGAAGTATTTTTTCACCAAAGCCCCCGCCGCCGGGGAAAACCCGGACAAAACGGGTCCCAGCCGGTCGCCCAGCAGCAGGACCGCCGCCGGCAGGGAAATACACCCGGTCAGCGCCGCTCCCACCGGCGCGCCGTGCGCGAACACGGCGTACAGCAGCGCCGCGAGCAGCAGCCCGAGGACCGTCCACGCGGACCGCAGCAGCACCGCGTCCGCCGCAATGAGCAGCAGCGCGACCGCCCTGCTGCGGCACCGTCCACGCGCAAGCACCACCGGCAGCAGCACCGCGAGGTAGCAGCCGAGCACCTTCCCGGACAGTCCGAGCCGGTAAACCACCGCCGGAAGCCCGAAATTCCACTCCGGGAACATCAGCGACAGCGGTCCGCCGACGTACGACCAGCCCATTCGCAGCGCGGACAGCGCGAGCGTCACGACCCCGCCGTAAACCAGTACCGCGTGAAAGGCGCGACCGAGCGCTTCCGTTGTCAGCATACAGACCGCCATCACCCAGATGCAGGCGAACAGCAGCATCCGAACGAACGCGTACCCGTCCCCCGCCGTCGCCGCCGAAAGCCCGCAGGCGCCTACCAGAAGCAGCAGCAAAACCTCGGGCAGGCGGACGCGGAACGCCCGTTTGAGCCGAAAATACTTCTGAAGATACCCAAAAAGCGTCAAAAGCGTCAGACAGCCCGTCCAGCGCAGCGGCGCGAACGGCAGCAGGAACACCGCCGCAAGCAGCCCACATTCCGGCGTCGCCGGCACGCAGAGGCAGAACAGCGTCACCGCCAGAAACAGCAGCACCCGATGCGGCGCGAACCACACCGTCGCAAGCCCCGCGAGCGTCCCCGCCACGAACGCGATCCCGCCGCGTGCCGTCACGCGCTCCGCCCCCTGCCGCAGCCCTTCCGGGTCAAAGCCGAGGGATTCGATGAAGAAGCGGCGGAAAAACAGGCTTTCCGCGCAGGAAACGTTGATCGGTTTCCCGAAAAACAGCAGCGGGACCGACACGACAAGCGTCAGCGCCGCCGTGCAGAGCGCCAGCGCGTCCGGCTCCCCGAACCCAGGCAGCAGGAAACGCTTGGCAAGAAAGACCCCGACCGTGTACAGTGCAAACACGATCCCGGCGATGCCGAAAAAGCGCACACGCGTATGTAAGAACGCACGACGTAGCCGCCCCGCGAGCGCGAACAGCCGGCTCTCGCAGGCGCCGGACGCGATCTCCGTGCGCAGCGGACCGGAAACCGTCTCGCGGAACCCCACCGTATGCAGCAGCCACGCGACGAACCCCGTGCGGGACGCCTC
>CANQVQ010000171.1 GCA_947627335.1 uncultured Clostridia bacterium
GGTGGTGTAGAACAGCCCGATCTCCTTGACCGTCCCGACGTACTCCTGCGTGCCGACGAGCGCACCGACGCGAAAGGGCTTGAAGAGCAGCAGCATGATCCCGCCCGCAAGGTTGGACAGCGACCCCTGCAGCGCAAGACCGACCGCTGCGCCGACCGTCGCGATGACCGTGATGACCGAGGACATCGGCACGCCGAGGATGCTGATGGCGGTGACGACGAGGACGGCCTTGATGACGAAATTCAGGATCCGCAGGAGGATGGAGAGGACGGAATTGTCCATCTTTTGCGTGAACTTGCCGCTGCGGAGCCGTTTGGACACAAACCCGCACAGCCGGAACCCGACGACCAGCACGACGACGGCGACAACCAGACGTCCGCCGTAGGACACGGCGAAATTCAATAATTTTTGCAGAACGGAATCGAGCATGACCAAACGCCTCCGGGCTTTTTTTCTTCATTTTAACGTCCCGCGGGACGGTTGTCAAGGACGAAACGGAAAGGTTTACAAATTTTCCACAGATTTTCTGTCGCAGACTTCTTGACAAGCGGGCGAAGAAAAGGTATACTGGACTGAAAGAAATTTCTGCCGATGCGAAAGGGGGAATGCCGATGGGACGGGGGAAGATCCTCTGCTTTGCCAACCAGAAGGGCGGCGTCGGGAAAACCACGTCGGCGCTGAACATCGCCGCCTGCCTTGCACGGGCGGGGAAACGCGTCCTGCTCGTGGATTCCGACCCGCAGGGAAACGCCACGACCGGCATCGGCGTCCGCAAGAAGGACGTGCGGCTGACGGTGTACGACGTGCTTATCGGGCGTGCGCAGGCGCAGGCGGCGGTCGTCCGCACGAACGTCGCGAACCTGTCGCTCCTCCCCTCCGGGATCGACCTCGTCGGGGCGGAGATCGAACTCGCCGAGGAGGAAAAACGGGAGTTCCGGCTCAAGGAGGCGCTCGAACCGCTTCGGTCGGCTTACGATTACCTGCTCGTCGATTGCCCCCCGGCGCTGGGGCTGGTAACCATCAACACGCTGGTCGCGGCGGACGGGGTGGTCATTCCGATGCTGTGCGAATACTATTCTTTGGAAGGGCTTTCCCAGCTTTCCAACACCGTCCGGCTTATCCGCAAGCGGTTCAACCCGACGCTGGAGCTGGTCGGGGTGCTGATCAATATGTACGACGGGCGGCTGAATCTGACGGTCAGCGTGCTGGAGGAGATCAAGAAGTTCTTCCCCGGCAAGCTGTTCCGCACGCCGATCCCGCGTTCCGTCCGCATCAGCGAAGCGCCGAGTTACGGGATGTCCATTCTGGACTACGACCGCAACGGCAAGGGCGCCGCCGCCTACGCGGCGGTCGCACGGGAGCTGATGGAGCGGTGCTGAAAGGAGAGAGGACTTGATGGCAAGAAGAGGGCTTGGGCGCGGATACGACGCCCTGATCTCCGACAACCGAACCGACGGGGCGGAAGCGGACGGAAGTCTGGTCAGCCTGCGGCTTTCGGAGGTCGAACCCAACCGCAAGCAGGCGCGCAAGCGCTTCGACGAACAGTCGCTCGCCGAACTTGCCGGCTCGATCGCCGCCCACGGGCTGCTCGAACCGATCGTCGTGCGGCGGAAGGAAAACGGCTATTACGAGATCGTCGCCGGGGAACGGCGTTGGCGTGCCGCCCGCATGGCGGGACTGAACGAGCTGCCCGCGCTGGTGCGGGAGCTGAGCGACGAGGAGGCGGCGCTGCTCTCGCTGATCGAGAATCTGCAGCGCAAGGACCTCAACCCGGTCGAGGAAGCGAAAGGCTACCGCGATCTGATCGACGGGTTCGACCTGACGCAGGAGGAAGCGGCGAACAAGGTCGGGAAATCCCGCGAAGCGGTCGCGAACCTGCTGCGGCTGCTGAAGCTGCCGGACGCGGTGCTGGGGCTGGTCGAATCCGGCGCTCTGACCTACGGGCACGCCCGCGCACTGCTGCCGCTGGCGGAACAGATTTCGGAAAAGGAACTGCTGGCGCTCGCCGAAAAGGTCTCGTCGGCGGGATATTCCGTGCGGCAGACCGAAGCGCTGGTGCGCACCCTGCGGAACGGGCGGACCGGGCGGATGCCAGAAAATCCGGTCCGGGCGGAGTATTACCGGCGGCTGGAGCGCCGCGTCAGCGAACGGGCGGGGCGAAAGGCGGCGATCCGGCTCGCGGAGGACGGGAGCGGGAAACTGTCGCTCGCGTTCGCGTCCGCCGGGGACCTGGAGGAACTGCTCAGGACCCTCTGCGGGGACGGGCTGTTCGAGGACCTTTCCGAATAAGGGCAAAAAACGTAAACGATACTGAAGAAAAGGACGATAGAGGAAAATGATCGACATCAAGATCCTGCGCGAGCAGCCGGAGGCGGTCCGGGAAAATATCCGCAAAAAATTTCAGGAGGAGAAACTCCCGCTCGTAGACCGTGCGCTGGAGCTGGACGGGCGCAACCGCGCCGTCAAGAGCGAAGTCGAAGCCCTGCGTGCCGAACGCAACAAGGGCCCG
>CANQVQ010000172.1 GCA_947627335.1 uncultured Clostridia bacterium
TTTCCTCAACTGCGGGATGCGGCTTTCCGAGCTCGTCGGCATCAATTTGCAGGACATCGACAGCGATCTGCGCAGGCTGACCGTGACCGGCAAGGGCAGCAAGCAGCGAACGGTCTACCTCAACAACGCCTGCCGGCTTTCCCTGACCGCATACCTGAAGGTACGCGAACAGATCGGCCGCGCCGAGGGACATCCGATCCGGGACAAGCAGGCGCTGTTCCTCAGCGAACGCGGCAACCGCATTTCCAACAAGACCGTTCAGTGGGTCATCAAAAAACACCTTGCGCTGGCGGGACTGGAGGGAAAAGGGTACTCGACCCACAAATTACGCCACACGGCGGCGACGCTGATGTATAACAACGGCGGCGTGGACATCCGCGTCCTGAAGGACATCCTCGGTCACGAGCAGCTCACGACCACCCAGATCTACACCCACGTTTCCGACCGCAAGCTCGCCGAAGCGATGGACGCCAATCCCCTGTCCGAGGAAAAACCGGACGGAAAGGAACCGAAATGAAAGAGCAAACCCTATCCATTTGCAGCTACGACGTTCTGCCGGACGGGAGGGTCAAGCCGTCCGCCCTGCAGCGGTATTTCCAGCAGATTGCCCTCGACGACGTTTCCGCCTCCGGCGCGACCTACCCCGCCATGCGGGAGCATTCGATGGTGTTCGTGCTGACCAAGCTCCGTATGGAGATCCTCCGCCCGATCCGTTCCGGCGACACGGTCACTTTGAGTACCTACCCGTACAGGATCGAAGGCGTCAACTTCTTCCGGGCTTTCGAGATCTGGCGCGGAGAGGAACTGGTCTGCTGTGCGGACAGCCGGTGGGTGCTGATCAACTACGCCAGACGGACCATTCTGCGCCCGTCGGAACTGCCGTTCGCCCTGACGCCGACCATGCCGACCGTGCCGCTGCCGGTCCTGCCGCGCAGGATCTCCCCGGTGCGTGCGCCGGAAAGCACGTCGGCGCGGAAGGTGCTGCTGACCGAGGTGGACGAGAACCGCCACCTGAACAACTGCGTCTATTCCGACTATCTGCTCGACCATCTTCCGGCGGACGTCCTGCGCAATCCGCTGCGCTCGCTGTGTATCCTGTTCGACCACGAGGCGTACCTCGGCGACACGGTCGAACTGCGCTACGAACGGGTCGAGGAGGGCTATATCGTCGATGCGCTGGACCGCACGACCGAAAAATCCTGCTTTCAGGCGTTATTGGGGCTTGATTTTTCGGGGAAACTATAGTATAATCAAGGGAGGAAGGAGGGAATGACCCGGTGGACAAGATCGTCAAGACCGTCGCGCAGAATAAAAAAGCCTACCACGAATACTTCGTCGACGACCGCTTTGAAGCGGGGCTACTGCTTTCGGGCACCGAGGTCAAGTCCGTCCGCAAGGGTTCGCTGAACCTGAAGGACTCCTTCTGCCGGGTGGACGGCGGCGAACTCGTCGTCTACGGGATGCACATCAGCCCGTACGAGAACGGCAATATCTTCAACCGCGACCCGTACCGTCCGCGCAAACTGCTCATGCACAAGCGGGAGATCATGCGTCTGTTCGGTCTGGTCGGGCAAAAGGGCTACGCGTTGGTGCCGCTGTCGGTCTATTTTCGCGGAAAATGGGCGAAAATGGAGATCGGGCTGTGCCGGGGCAAGAAGCTCTACGACAAGCGGGACGCGGACGCGGAAAAGACCGCGAAGCGGGAAATGGACCGTGCCTTCAAGGAAGGGAATCGGTAACGAAATGGGGGCGTAAAGGTTTCGACTGGGATCTTGAACGTGGGTAAGCGAGCGGAAGCGCACACCTTCCTTAAAAGGTGCAAAAACAATAAACGCTAACAATAACAGCGAACTCGTAGCTGCCTAAGCGCAGCTGCCGTCATCCCCGGGAGGACCGCGGCCCGGGTGTATGGCGTGACTGAGCGGTGAACGTGTTCGGAGGGGCGTCCCGACCTCCGGCATGAAGAATCGGGACTACTTTTCCGGGGCGGCTGTGCATACCTGCCCCGGGCGGGGAATGTAAGTATGTACTGCGCTCGGAGAAAACCTACCGGAAGGGTCTTAGGACAGGGGTTCGATTCCCCTCGCCTCCACCACGTCGGAGCGAAGTTCGCTTTGCTCCGACGCTTTTTTATGCCTACGGCAGAAAAAAGCATCATCCGCCCGCTCCCTTGCTCCTCCTTTTCCCCACAAAGTCTTGCGACTTTGCGGGGACCCCGTATTTATCGTCCACAGCGCGGATTCACTCTTATGCAATTAGACATCCATTTTGGTCAGTCCTTCCAAAAATCGGCAAGACGAATGTCTTGCCGATTTTTAACGAAACTTGTCAAGTAGAGTGGACAGTTAAAACAGTGAATAATTCATTGGGAATACAGTATCCGATGCCGGAATGCAGGCGTGCCGCGTTGTAGTACAGCTCGATGTAGCTAATGACCGCACGCTTCGCGTCCTCGAACGGGAGATGACGGATATCCGGCATCTCCCGTTCGAGCGTCTGCCAAAAACTCTCGATCGGCTGGTTGCCGCTCGGCGTCCCCGGGCGGGACATACTCTTGCGAAATCCGTGCTTCTCCACAAGCTCCTTGACCCGCTTTGCCGTGTACTGACAACCTCTGTCACTGTGAAAAACCGCACCCGACGGACGCACCGGGTTCCTGCCTGCCGCCATGAGGAACGCCTCGAGCACGACGTCCTGACGCTGATGCCGCTCTACCGCCCAGCCCACCAGCCTGCGCGTCGCCACGTCGATGATCCCGCATACGTACAGCTTTCCGCTCTTGCATTCCAGCACCGTTATGTCCGAACACCAAAGCATATTCGGCTCTGTTACCGAAAACTTGTCTTTTATCAGGTTTTCCTCGATATACTGCTCCTCCGTCGGCTTGGGCATCCTCCTCGTGCCGGTTCGCCCGCTCTTTGCGATCAGCCCGTTTTGCCGCATTATCCGTGCGATCCGCCATTCGCCGACCGCGATACCGCGTTTCTTCAGCGTCTTGCAAATTCGGATCCGACCGTATCTGCCGCTGTTTTCCTGAAAACAGCGAATGACCGCTTTTTCTGCTTCCGTTTCGTTCTCTTTGCGGGGACTTGCCTTTCGGTAAAATGCACTCCTTGACACCCGTAATATCCCGCATACCGTGCCGGTGTCATACCCGGTCAGCTTCTTTTTTGCAAACGCTATTTTTCTGCCGGGTGTTTCGCAAAGTATGCCGCTGCTTTTTTTAATATCTCGTTCTCCTGCCGCAGACGTTCGTTCTCCCGTTTGAGCTTGCGGAGCTCGGCGTCCGCCGGCGCCTGATGACCGGACCCCATGAACGCCTGCTCCCCGTTCTCCCGGTACTCCGACACCCACCGATAGAGCATCACCGTATTCAGCCCCATCTTCTCCGCTACGATTTGCGGCTTGATCTTGTCCTTCACTACAAGCTCGTATGCGCTTACCTTGAATTCCTTGCTGTACTTCCGCTTCATTTTGACACACTCCTCAGGTCTATTATATCATTCTCTGTTTCATGTGTCCACTTTTATTATACAACTATTCTATAACTTTCGAGTATCCCGTTCTCTTTCGTCAACCATCTTCACAATTTAATTGTAAATATTTTTCAAATATTTTCAAAATACATTGACTATAACCGTAATTATGGTATAATATTATTGTATTTATGATTATGCAGCTTATGCGACGGTATGTTTGAATGGGCTAGCTCGCCGCCATTGACAAAGAGCTTATCGGTATCATTGAAACAAAAATTGAAACACACTATGAAAGAGCAATATATCCTTCCCAATGATACATATCATACCTTGCACGAATTAGCCTGATAGTATTCGACAAATCATAGTGTAAAACAATATGCACCCTTTGGAGGTAGAAAGATGCCTATAAATATAGTTCAAACCATTGATAAAGGTGTATTGCCAGATAAATTAACGACACAGCTATTCTTGATGGATGTCGAACGATTTCTTGATGTATTACCCATGCAACCGATTTTTGATCTTGTCGTTACTTCACCGCCTTATAACATTGGCAAAAAGTACGAAAGCCAAATGCCACTTGCAGATTATGTTGCATGGCAAAGAAGAATTATTGATAAAATATATCCAAGGCTCAAAGATAATGGCAGCATCTGCTGGCAAGTTGGAAATTACGTCGAAAACGGTAGTATCACACCGCTTGATATCGAACTTGCCCCCATCTTCAAAGAGCTAAACTTACATTTGCGCAATCGTATTATCTGGCATTTCGGGCATGGATTGCATAATAAGAATCGCTTTAGCGGGCGATATGAAGTTATTATGTGGTACACAAAAACAGATAACTACACCTTTAATTTAGACGACGTCCGAGTTCCAGCAAAATATCCCAGCAAACGCAGTTATCACGGAGAAAACAAAGGCAAATTATCAGGGAATCCCAAAGGAAAAAATCCAGAAGATGTATGGGAAATCCCTAACGTCAAGGGGAATCATGTTGAAAAGACGTCACACCCATGTCAGTTTCCTGTGGGTTTGATTGAAAGGCTCGTGCTCGCATTGACCAATAAGGGAGACTTGGTTTTTGATCCATTTGCTGGAGTTGCATCTTCCGGAGTTGCAGCATTACTTCATGAAAGAAATTTCTGGGGATGTGAAATCATACAGGACTACGTCAATCAAGGAAAAGAGAGATTAGAACAGACAGTTACAGGAAGTATTAGATACCGCCCTTATGACAAACCGATTTATGACGCAAAAACAAGCGCATTGTCAAAAATTCCTGACGAATGGAAGGATGTAAATAATGAGAACGCAGATATATGACCATCGAAGCGGACTTAAAGTCGTTCCCCGTGATATCGTTTCGAATGTGGAAAAAATAGTGTGGGATATCAATCCTGTGTTGTCCCAAAAAATGGCAGCCGGCATTAAAAAATCTATGCAAGAGAGATTCAAAAAAGAAGGATGGATAGGTGAATACCGTCTGGACGCAACCTCTCGCATTACGATCTCTTCCTATTTGAAAGGTATCGGCTTATGCTTTCAGACCGGAAATGTCGGTCGTATTTATGCCGATCTTTTAAAATTGCAGACGCTCTATATAAAGGGAAACATTACCGCCGGAATCATTCTTATCCCACAGATAAAGACAGCAAAAGAACTTGGCTCCAACAGGGCAAATTACGAGCGCTTAATCAGGGAATTACCAATTTTCAGTCAAGTTATTACGATACCCATAGTAGTTATTGGATTTGATGGAACGGGGGAAGAATAATGGAATTTGCATATTCTTTTGGATATCCATATATGCGGCGAATGCTTGCTATCAACGAAGCGATTAGTAATTCACAAGTTGGCGAAAAATATCAAGTCGATTATAGAGGAAAGTATCGCCCCCTCCCCGTAATCGAAGTTCCTATTGAAATGTTAGTATATCGTATAGAGAACATTCGAACAAAAAGTCTGCAAAAACAGTGGCTTGCTCAACACCGTGATTTGCCGAGGGATTTGTTTCTTCGTGATCCATTTTCTATAGAAGCTCAAGAAAATCAACACCAAGTGCTAAAACTGTTAGTGGATAAGGAAAATTTGCTAAAAACATTTAAGGATAATGACAAACTCCAGCAAACAGAGCCCCTTATTTGTTCTAACGATGGAATCGTTGTAAACGGGAACCGACGTCTCTGCGCATGGCGTGAATTGTACTACAACAACAGGGTAAAATATGCTCATTTCCAAACCATTCGTGTAGCTGTATTGCCGGACAATGATCCCCAAGGGATGTATGACCTTGAGGTTGCCTTGCAGATTCGCTCGGATATGAAGGCAGAATACGTTTGGCACACAATAGCAGCAGACTATCAGGAGCGATTTGACGCCGGAATGGATATTGGCGTATTGGCGGCCAAGCAAAATAAAAAGCCGGAAGAAATCAATACATATATTGAGTGCTATAATTATGCCGCCCAGTATCTGGAATCTATAGGTCATCCCGATGAATGGACGTTAGTTGACAAACAAGAATACGCGTTCAAGCAGATTGTCATTGGGAGAAAAAGCATTGTCAATCCCGGGGATAAAGAGTTATTCCAGGAGATTTCACATGCATTGTTGCAGACGCCTGCAGTTGGTGATCGCCTATACAAACAAATTCCAAAAGTTGTTTCCTGCCTATCTACAATTGCCCCAAAATTGCAAGAGGTCTTTAGTATTTCCATTCAAAACGATCATGATGATGATTTGGATTTGCTGACTGGAGGTGATACTAACACCAGCAATACTGTCAATGCTCAAATTGCTGCCAGTATCCGCCAAGCGGAGAATCCTGCTCTGGTTGCCCAGGCTGTGAAATCCGTGTTGGATACGACAGACGAGCTTGAAAAAGAAAAAAAGAAAAAGAGCTTCATTTTCGATCAAGTCATAAAAGCGGCTACACTATTGACAAACGCTGTATCTAACTTAGACGATTCTATGAACAAAGATGGCATAGGAAAGCAGCTTGAAAATATAGAAGGGGCTTTATTAGCCCTTAAAGATTGGATTAAATAATATGGACATTCGGATTGATTATTTGACATATGCCGAACAAGTCAATATTTCAAACGATTCTACAGATAAAGCAGCATGGAAATCATTATATACCTTTATTTGTGATTATTTACCAATGGCTGTTGTTTCTTATTCTGACTGGAGCATTTCTTTTCCGTGGAGATACTTTCTATCGATCAAGGGATTTATAGGGCAGTATTTTTCGGCACATCGTAATCAGTATAGAATAGTATTTACTGATAAAGCAAAATCCATGCTGAAAACAGCAAATGACACTTCCTATACTGCCGCACTTTCGCTTAAGGCAATATCCAAAGATGACATTAAAGCACGTCTTAAAAGCATTGGTTTTAAACGCGAACCAACTGACAATCAATTATATAATCTCAGCAAAATTTCACACCTCCCTGGTGCCGCCACATTCTCTGTTCCCGGTGCCGGTAAAACGACAGAGGCGTTAGCCTTCTTTTTCATCAACGCTGATGATACGGATCGGCTTTTAGTTGTTGCCCCCAAAAACGCATTTAGTGCATGGGATGAACAGCTTGCTGCTTGCATGGGAGAAAACTATGATAACTTCATGCGTCTTCGTGGAGGCGAGGCGGCTATACAAGAATTATTGCGGACAACCCCTCGTTTTATGATTATCACCTATGATCAACTTTCTCGCGTAAAAGATACAATTATTGACTTGCTTTCATCCGGAAGTATATATATGTTCCTTGACGAGAGCCATAGGATTAAGGGCGGCAAACAAATCAAACGGGCAGATGCTATTCTTGAAATGGCACATTTGCCCAAACGAAAACTTATTATGAGTGGTACTCCGATGCCCCAAAGTCCCAAGGATCTTATCTCACAATTTGTTTTTTTGTATCCTACTAAAGATGTATCCGAATCGACAGTAATTGACTTGATTCGACCGATTTTTGTTAGAACAACCAAAGGCCAACTTGATATTCCAAAGCTTGATCATAAAGTTGTCCAAGTTCCTATGACGCGGCTTCAACGCGAGATATATAAAACCCTAAAATCTGAGATACGCAGGCAACTTAATCCAGTACTTACTGACTCATCACGCTATGAATTGCGTCGTATCGGTAAGTGCGTGATGAAAGTTATGGAATTTGTCTCAAATCCTGCGCTTTTATCCAATGATATGGACTATGCTTTTGATCGTAGAGTAGGTGCATTGTTGCTTTCATCAGATGGCCCGAAA
The DNA here is from genome assembly GCA_947627335.1 of uncultured Clostridia bacterium. GTDB lineage: Bacteria > Bacillota > Clostridia > Oscillospirales > CAG-382 > Coliplasma. Next base: position 7,753 of record CANQVQ010000172.1, read on the forward strand.
ATCGAATATGTATGTCGCAAAGCCAGAGAGCTTGCAGCTGAAAATAAGAAGGTGATCATTTGGTCATCTTTCGTACAGAATGTTGAACTGATCGCTTTGCGTCTAAGCGATTTGGGGGCAGAGTATATTCATGGCGGAGTGGATGCAGGCGACGAGAATGATAATGAAACCCGGGAAGGAAAGATCAAGAGATTTCATGATGATCCCACCTGTAATGTTTTGGTTGCCAACCCGGCTGCTTGCTCCGAGGGTATCAGCTTACACACGGTGTGTCAGCATGCAATTTATTTGGATCGTTCATTTAACGCCGCCCACTATATGCAGTCGGAAGACCGTATCCATAGATTGGGACTCGACCCTGACGCAAAACCGCAAGTAGAGTTTGTCGAATGTGAGGACAGCATAGATCAGGTTGTACGAAGCAGACTTGAACTCAAAGTGAGAACTATGGCTAAAGCATTAGAAGACTCGTCCTTAAATGTGGAGATAAGCTCTGTGGATTATGACGAGGAAGCTGAGGATTACGATAGTTTAACAATGGATGATGCTAAAGCTGTACTTGATTATTTCTTCCGTGGAGACCAAAATGATCAGACTATCCATTAATGTTCTATCATCCGCTATTATCTTATTGCATCGACTTGAGAGCTATCATTTTGCATCACTAGCAGAACTTACATACATGAAAATTGCATCAATTAGTGTCGAAGATATATATGAGTTTTCCCGGAATTGCGGATGGGTTTATGAAAGCAAGAATGCCCCTGCTTTAACATCACAAGGAAACCTGCTTCTAAAACTATACAATAAGGGATTGCAAAACGACTTAAAAAGAGCCATGCTTATGGACTATATCATAAACGCATCTCCAATATGGTCAAATCGCATTCCTTATGGGAGAAGTGAAGCGGCAATCTTCATGACGAAGGATGAAAATGCTTGTTTTGTAGAAGCCGGCTTGCTTTCCGATCAATTTCCCTGCATTATTGAATGGTGGGATCTCGCCGCCAGCAAAATTCGAGAAAAGAAGCAGCAAGAGCAAAACGATACCGGACGAATTGGCGAAAGAAATACGATCAAATACGAGCGGATCCGTACCAATTCCGAGCCCAAATGGATATCCATTGAAAGTAATTTAGTGGGATATGACATCCGATCCAAAATAAGTGCTACCGATCATAGTGTATTGCTTATTGAGGTTAAAACATCTACCATTTCATTGGATCAAGCTTATTTTCATGTAACATCCCGCGAATGGAGTGTTGCACAAACAAGTTCGGCATACTTGTTTCATTTGTGGTGCTTGTATGGGAGCAAAAAATTGCTGGCTATCATCTCGCCGAATGATATCTACCCTTATATTCCAACGAATAATCTGGCTGGAGAATGGGAAACCGCAAAAATTCCATTTTTATGCTTTGAGAGCAATTTCATTGAAATAGAATAGCGAGATTAAAATTATGAGTGACATGAACAAGTATATTAACAATCTGGTCTCGGAATTTATGAAACTATCTTTCGATGATATAAAAAATTGTTCAGACGCCGAAAAACTCCTCTATCTCTATGCCTACTACCATTATTTCAATGCGGACAGCAGTAAGATATCGGATATTATCCAGGGAAATACATTTCAGCCAGAAGCAATTGATCATATAACTGGTGTTTACATTGATCAGGATTCCGATAGAGGAGATGTAGATGCAGTTATTGCCGTTTACTCGGAAAATAATACCTTTGACTTTCCAGCGATCTTGAAGATATTCAAAGACGCAGAAGAGACCATTTGCATGACTCAGGAACATAAATACAATGTTCGTAAAGAATTGAGCGACCTTCTAAATGACGACGACTACCAAGTGTCAGCCACAAGACCTTTGAAAATTCGATTGATAACAAATTACGACCCAAAAAACGTGGGAAATAAGCGGTCAATTACAAATGCCCTGCAAACCATGAAACCAAAACATGATTTTGTTACATACCTTCTCTCTTTCGGACTTGATATTGAGTACGAAATCATGGAAATCGAAAACCCCAAAGAGTATGTAGATGAAGCTGTTATCCAACTCGATGCTCCCGACAATTTTATACGCTTTGGTGCGGAAGGCTCTTTGATAGTGAACATATCTGCTATGTCTCTAAAAAATCTGTATGAGCAGTATGGATACAGAGGGCTCTTTGCGCAAAACCTGAGATATTATGTAAAAAACGCAAAAATTGACGGAAACATAATCGAATCCATTCAGGAACGCCCTGAAAATTTTTGGTATTATAACAATGGTGTGATACTCATATGCGATGATTATATTATTGAGGGGGACCAAATATTTGTCCAATTTTTTTCCATCATCAATGGCGGTCAGACAACCAAACTTGTGGGAGAAACGGATTTCAAAAAAGATTTCTTTATCCAATGCAAAATCATTAAAAATAAATATAAATCAGAAGACGATCGTTTAGAATTCATTGCAAATGTTGCAGAAGCGACAAATACTCAAAAACCAATAAAAGATAAAGATCTGATCGCGAATCGCATTGAACAACGTCTATTGAAAAAACAACTTGCCGATGCAGGTATCTACTGCCAGATCAAACGCGGCGAAAAAGTAAATAAAAAATTGTACCCTGCTGCATGGCAAAATACCACTAACGAAGAACTGGGGCAATTTTTGCTTTCATTTGTGTATCAAAAACCCGGTACTGCTCGTGGTAGTAAAGCATCAATTTGCGGGAACAACGAACGTTATAATCTTTTGTTCAACAAAAAATACAATAGTGGATTTCTTGGTGATTTACTGAAAATCAAAGCATTTTATAAACTATGGGCAAATCACGTGAAAAAGAATGACGACGGATCTGATCCTTATAAAACCGGGCTGGTCAATAACGGTATGTTCTTTATGACGGCCATTATCGGAGTTATATGTAAAGTTTACTATCGTCATGATGTTATACGACAAATCACAACTTCCGTCATGTCTGAGCAAAAACTCGAGGTTGTCGCCCAACATGATATTGATCACCCTATCTTCTACTTGGGGCTTGAAAAGAAAGAGCAGTTTTTCGCATTGTTTGAATATTGCTATATAAAGTTTTATAGACCCGGATATGAATTTCTGAAAACATTTAAGGAGAGGTATAACAATTACTCGAACTTCACAAAAGTTAACAATAATTATGTAACTTATGTTTTCAAGCAAATCGAATTTGAGTTCCGTCATGGAATTCCCGCCGATGATATGGTTTTTCTCGACTCGATCCTCTATCAAGCGACTGAGGAAGATATTTTGCGAAACAAGGAACTGTTGGAGAAATATGTGAATTTGGTTTATGTGGATGATTTTTCCGCAAGCTCTGTTCCAGAAAATATATCTATAAATATCAAAGATGCTCTTGTCGCGTATAGGACAAAAACATATAAGCTACACCATATAAAGGCATATGAAGTATTCAAAAATGTCTCTTGTGATAGAATTGCTAAGTTTGCACCAACAACTTTGGAAGACCTCAAAGCGCTACGATGCTTAGATGAGGCTCAGCTTACACTGTATGGTCAAGATATTATCAACATAGTAAAGCAATTTATTTTTTAACGCAACCATACTTGCAAATACGGAAAGTTGTATTATAAAAGTGGACACATGAGGCAGGGAATGCTATCATAGAGCTGAGGCGTGTGTTAAAATGAAGCGGAAGCACAGTAAAGAGTTCTGACAAATCCCCCTTTAATATCTTGGTCAACCCTTCCAAATGTGTTTCAGACAAACGTCTATTCTTTCGGCAGCGAGCCTGCCGAAAGCGGATAACAGTCAAGACCACCGGTTCAACCGGCGGTCTTGACTTCCGCTCTGCGCTTTTACTACTCCGCCGGTAGAACCGGGGGGTTATTTTGGCTACAAGCAGAAAATCGCTGCTTTAGAGTTTTCTCTAAAGCGGCGATTTTTACGAGCGGTAAAGCGATCATCCCCTCCCCTGCCCGACCATATCCGCCGGGGAAGCGATAACGGGATCACGGTTTTACAAAGGAAGGATTCGATTGAATGCCGTTCCGTAATCTTTGACCTCGATTATGGCGTCAAACGCCGAAACATCAAGTTTTCGGACCACCGAAGTATAGAGGGGATTTGCCATCATCACTTCTGCCGATCCGTCATCGAAAAGAAGGACCGTGTTATAATACGCTTCGTTTATGTAGCAGGGAGCGCCGCCGTATCTGTCGGAATACAGGTCAAACTCCACAATCGATTCGACTTTCTTGTCCTCGTATGCGGAAAATTGTTTCCGGTCCGGATCCACCGTTATGACCCGCGTATGATAAATTTCAAGATACCGACTGATCGGGCTGTCCTGTGAGATCGGACGTTGTTCGCATTCATCATAGAGCTCTTTCCATTTGTCGCGCAACGCCGAGATCGCAAGTTCGACATTCTCGTCGCCGACCGCACCGTCGGAAGTGATCTTATCCACAAGGATATAGGTCCCCATTGCAGCAATCACAACCGCCATAACGATCAGCAGGACCCTCGTCAATTGCTCCTTCTTAAGCATCCCGGAACCTCGATTCCCCGTACCTCTGCGTCACGAAAGTTCCCGGTAGGTGTCGATCGTGGTTTCCAACGCGCTCTGCACGGCGGAGGAGATCGCCTGCCAGCGGGACGTGAAATCGTTGACGCCCGAGAACGCGACGTCGTTGACAAAACCGGTGATGGAATTGACGTCGTATTCGCTGGTCCCGCCCCAGTTGTAAATGGAGCCGAAATCGTAAACGCAGCTTTCAAAGATGATGTCGAGCATTCTTTCGCTCTCGCTGTCCTGAATTTTGCGCTTCTTCATGATGACGTCGATGTACGCGTCGCGGACCGTCGACGTGGACGCCTGCATCATCGCGTCGGCGATGACGGAGGACATCTCGGCGTCGCGGACCGTCCGCGGGATCGTGATGCAGGAGGCGTACAGCGTCGATACGCGGCAGTAGTAATCGTCCTGCCCTTCGTCCAGCTTCGGCGCCGGAAGGATCCCGAAGTTGCAGTCGTATTCCCCCATCCCGAGGATCCCGTGCAGGGACGCCGCGTGGAACAGCGCACGCTTATTCGCCGTGGATTCGTCCGCCGCCTGCCAGACGGTCTTCCCCGCATCCTTCGCGCCGATGGCGAAGCCGGACGCGTCGTTGTCGATCATGCCGGTCGCCGACTGGTCGTTGACGAGTTCAAAAATTTTGTCGAAAACGGCGGTGCTCGCCGTGGAATAGACCGCGAGTTCCGGCTCGTCCGCGTCGTTTTTGACGGAGAAGCGCTGTCCGCAGCCGATGAACATACTCGAAACGAAGTTGCGGTTGACGAGGAAGCCGTAGGTATCCATGTATCCCATGCCGGGTTCCCCGTCCGTGTCCGCCGTGACCGCCTGCGCCATTTCGTGCATTTTGTCGATCGTCCAGCGTCCGCTTTCGACGAGTTCGTACGGGTCCTCGAGCTGGTAATCCCGGATCATGTCCTTGTTGAACTCCAGAACGTGGGTGACGTCCCACTTCAGCAGCGAAACGTCGCCAGTGACGAAGTAATTCTTTCCGGCGATGGAAAGATCGCGGACGGAACCCTGATCGTAGCAGTTTTGGTCGAGGTGGATGTTTTCAAGCGTGCGCAGGTCGTACAGCAGACCGCTCTGCGCGAGCGTCGCCGCGTCGCTCATATAGGGCATGACGACGTCGTATTCGCCGGAGCCTGCGGCGTTGTCCTGGCGGACGCGTTCGACAAGGTCGCCGAAATCCTCGGCGCGGACCTCGCCGATGACGACGTCAAACGTCTCCTCGACGAGATCGTTGCGTGCCGTGATCGCGTCCTGCAAACGGCTGTCGGAAGTTTCCTTCGGCAGGATCTCCACGGACATATAGGTGGTCTGGTAGTCCCCTTCGACCAGGAAGGTGACGGTTTCCCCGCCGTACTTCTTATCCGGCAGATCGGAGAACAGCGGACGGGACTCCTCGCTCGAGACCTCCGACGGGGACGAACTGACCGGGGCTTCCTCCTGCGTCCCGCAGGCGGCAAGCGCACCGAGAGCGAACAGCAGCAGGAAGCAGACGAGCAAGCGGGACAGCTTCATACCGTTTCCCCTCCGCGTCAATCTTCGAGCGAACGGTAGGATTCCAGCGTTTCATCCATATCCGACTGCACCATGTTCGAGATGCTCTCCCAGGTGGAGGCAAATTCCTTGGTGCTGTCGAACGCAACGCTGTTGAGGAAGCCGGTGATGGAATTTGCGTCGTACTCGCTGTCGCCGCCCCAGTTATAGATGGATGCGAGGTCGTAGACACGGGTGTCGAAGATGATGTCCAGCATTTCAAGGCTGTCGTCCGACGACGAGGTCGCGATCTTGCGCCCCTTGAGGATGACTTCAAAGTAGGCGTTCTTGATCGTGTCGGTGGACGCCTGCATGAGCGCGTCGGTGATGACGGAGGACATCAGCTGGTTCTTGACGTTGAACGGGATCGCCACGCAGGACGCGTACAGCGTCGAAACGCGGTTGTAGTAGCGGTCCTGCGATTCGTCGAACATCGGGGTGGGCAGGACGCCGAATTTGCAGTCGTACTGCCCCATATCGAACAGGTCGATCAGCGCGATGGCGCGGAACAGGGTCCGCTTGTTCGCGACCGACTCGGTCGCCGTTTCCCAGACGTTCTTGCCTGCGTCGATCGCCGTGTCGTAGAAGCTGCTGCCTTCGACGATCTGCCCGGTCGCCGACTGATCGCTGATCAGCGACGTGATCTTGTCGATCGCGGAGACCGCGCCGGACGCGTTGATCGCCAGAACGGGTTCGTCATTGGAATCCTTGGTCGTGAAGCGCTGCCCGCAGCCGATGAACATACTGCTGGCGTAGTTGCCGTTGACCAGGAAGCCGTAGGTGTCGGTGTAGCTCATACCCGGGGTGCCGTCGCTGTCGGCGGTCACGACACGGGCCATTTCCTGCAGTTTGTCGATGGTCCATTTGTTGGTGCGGACCAGTTCATACGGGTCCTCGAGCGAGTTGTCCTCGATCATATTCTCGTTGAAGATGATCGCATGGGTGCAGGCGAAGGAGAGCAGCGAAAGGTCGCCCGTGACGAAATAGTTCTTCCCGGCGACGGAAAGCCCTTCGACGGCGTCGCGGTCGTAGTAATCCTCGTCGAGATGGATATTTTCGAGCTTGGCAAGGTCGAGGAACATCCCTTCCGTCGCGAGCGTCGCCGCTTCGCTCATGTACGGCATGACCATATCGTATTCGCTCAGCCCCGCCGCAGCGTTGGTGCGAAGGAAGCTGATCATGTCCGCGGTCGTTTCGGTACGCTGTTCCTTGAGAACGACGTCGAATTTTTCCTCGATCAGGTCGTTGCGGTCCTTGACGGCGGTCGAAAGACCGGAGTCGGAGCTTTCCTGCGGGAGGACTTCGGCGGACGCGTACTGATCGTAGCAGTCGCCGTTGACCAGAACGACGAAATCCACGCCTCCGAAATTCTCCTCCGGCAGATTGGAGAACAGGGGCGCGTCGGAGGTATCGGACGTCGTCCCGGACGGCTTCGAGCCGTCGTCGGAAGCGTCGCCCGTTTCCTCGCAGGCCGCGAAGACCGCGACGAGCGAAAGCAGAAGCAGAAGGCAGAGCACTCTGGTAAGGACGGATTTTTTCATCTTATTCCCTTTCCTTGGACCGTTTTGGATTCTTTGTGCTTTCAGCATAACATAAAAATAAGATTTCGTCAAGAGAAAAAACGAAATTCCTTTGACAAACCGCAAAAACTGTGTTATACTATTGTGGAAGAATTCCGTTCCCGCGTTTTGCCGGGAAAACTGAAAGAAAAAGGGTATTTTGTTCCATATGATCGAAAAAAATCTGACGGAGCTTTCCGTCGAATTCCTCGCGCAGCTGTTCGGCACGCTGGATTCCAATCTGCGTGCGCTCGAGGACGAATTCGGGGTGGTCGTGCTTTGCCGGGACGGCGGCGTGAAGGTGCAGGGCGAGGACGAGCGGGAGGTCGAACAGGCGTGCGCCTGTATCCGGCAATTGCAGAAGCTCTCTTCCCTCTCCGGCACCATCGACCCGAACAGCCTGCAGTACGTCATCTCCATGATCCGCGAGGACCGCTCGGACGAGCTGTCGGCGCTTTACAGCGATTGCATCTGCCTGACCGGGAAGGGGAAACCCGTCAAAGCCCGCACCGTCGGGCAGCGAAAGTACGTCGATGCGATCCGGGACAACACGCTGG
>CANQVQ010000173.1 GCA_947627335.1 uncultured Clostridia bacterium
GTGGTCGCGCCGTTCCGGGAATCGCTTTTCACCGCCGTTTCCGCCTGCTGCGTGACGGGGCTGGTCGTGCGGGACACGGCGACCTACTGGTCGGTTTTCGGACAAGCCGTCCTGCTGGTCCTGATCCAGATCGGCGGAATGGGGGTCGTGACCGTCGCGGTCACGTTCGTCCGGCTTTCCGGCAAGCGCATCTCGCTCATGCAGCGCAGTACCATGCAGGAGGCGATCGCCGCTCCGCAGACCGGCGGCATCGTCCGGCTGACCGGGTTCATCCTCAAGGCGACGTTCTGCTTTGAACTGCTCGGCACGCTCCTGCTTTTGCCGGTGTTCTGCCCGAAATTCGGGGCGAAGGGGATCTGGCTTTCGCTGTTCCACGCGGTTTCCGCCTTCTGCAACGCCGGATTCGACATCCTCGGCACGCCGGACGCGAAATTCTCCTCCCTGACCGCCTACGCGGCGAACCCGCTCCTGAATACCGTGCTGATGCTGCTTATCGTCATCGGGGGGATCGGGTTCCTGACGTGGGACGACATCCGCACCAACCGTTTTCGGATCCGGCGCTACCGTATGCAGAGCAAGGTGGTTCTGGTCACGACCGGCGTGCTCCTGCTCGTCCCCGCCGTCTGCTTCTTTTTCGGTTCCTTTGCCGAACTGCCGCTCGGCGAACGGGTGCTCGCGTCGCTGTTCCAATCGGTCACGCCCCGCACGGCGGGATTCAACACGGCGGACCTGAACGCCATGACCGGCGCGGGACGCGGACTGATCACCGCGCTGATGCTTATCGGCGGGTCGCCCGGCTCGACGGCGGGCGGCATGAAGACCACGACGCTCGCCCTGCTGTTCGCCAACGCGATCGCGGTGTTCCGCCGCAAGGAGGACGCGCAGCTGTTCGGGCGCAGGGCGGACGGCGACGCGATCAAGAACGCGGCGACGATCCTGATCCTCTACCTGACGCTGTTCTTCGGCGGTGCGCTCGCGATCAGCGCCATCGAGGGTCTGCCGCTCGGCGGCTGCCTGTTTGAAACCGCCTCCGCCGTTGGCACGGCGGGACTGACGCTCGGTCTGACGCCGCATCTCGGCGCCGCTTCGCAGTATATCCTCATGGCGCTGATGTTCATCGGGCGCGTCGGCGGTCTGACGCTGGTCTACGCGGCGTTCTCCGGCGGAAAAGCCCCGCTTTCCCGTCTGCCGCAGGAAAAACTTGCCGTCGGGTAACGAAAAATCGAAAAGGAGACGCTTTTTATGAAATCCATTCTGCTTATCGGCCTGGGACGGTTCGGGATGCACATCGCGACCGAACTCAGCCAAATCGACGCGGAGGTCATGGCGATCGACCGCGAGGAGGAACGCGCCAACCGTGCCGCCCGCTTCGTCACCAACGTCCAAATCGGCGACAGCACCGACACGGACTTCCTCGAATCCATCGGCGTGCGGAACTTCGACGCCTGCGTCGTCGCCATCGGTTCGGACTTCCAAAGCTCGCTGGAGACCACCGCCAACCTCAAGGAACTCGGCGCAAAGCTGGTCGCCGCACGGGCTTCGACGGACGTCCACGCGAAATTCCTGCTTCGCAACGGGGCGGACGAGGTGCTCTACCCGGAAAAGCAGCTCGCCAAGTGGGCGGCGATCCGCTACGCGTCCGACCACATTTTCGATTACATCGAACTGGACGGCTCCCACGCCATTTTCGAGACTTCGGTGCCGGATTCGTGGCATGGCAGGGGGGTCGGGCAGATCGACATTCGCAAGAAGTACGGTATCAACATCCTCGCCGTCAAGCGGAACGGTCGCATCGACGCGACGGTCACGCCGGAAACCGTGTTCTCGCGTGGGGACACCCTGCTGGTGCTCGGGGAGTACAAAGCGGTGCAGAAATGTTTCCATTTATAATATGTAAGGTCAGCCGAAAAGGCTGACCTTCGTCGTTATGACAGTTGCAGGATCACCAGATGCGCGGAGCTCGCCTGCGTGCCGCCCGCGCTCGGCGTGATGATAAGCGCCGAGGGGTTGTCGGCAGGGTTGCGGACGGTCAGAACGGAATTTTCCGTCGTCGTGGTGACGAGCATCATGCCGGCGATCGCCGAAGCGCCCGTCGCACGACCGATGACCGTCGCGGGCTGCTCCGTCCCGTCCAGCGTCAGCACCAACTGTCCCGCCTGATTGACGTTCACCTGATACCAGACCAGATACGTCCCGGGTTCGCCCAACTGGAAGGAGTTCGCGCCAAGCCGCGTGATCGACGTGCCGCCGGTCGGACCGTCCCGCGGGAAGTCCACGTCAGCGCCGGGCGCCACGGTCGTCGTGTTGTCCGGCGGCATCAGCGCATAGAAGTCGGCAAATCCTAGCACGGTTCCCGTTGGACCGGGTTCACCCTGTGGACCTTCTGGACCCGTCGGACCTGCCGGACCGGGTTCGCCCTGCGGTCCTTGCGGTCCCGTTGGACCTGCCGGACCTGTTTCGCCCTGCGGTCCTGTCGGACCCGTTGGACCGGGTTCACCCTGTGGACCTTCTGGACCCGTCGGACCGGGTTCACCCTGTGGACCTTCTGGACCCGTCGGACCCGCCGGACCCGGTTCGCCCTGTGGACCTTGCGGTCCCGTTGGACCTGCCGGACCCGGTTCGCCCTGTGGACCTTGCGGTCCCGTTGGACCTGTCGGACCGGGTTCACCCTGTGGTCCTGCCGGACCCGTTGGACCCGCCGGACCGGGTTCGCCCTGCGGTCCTGTCGGTCCCGTTGGACCCGGTTCACCTTGCGGACCTTGCGGTCCCGTTGGACCTATCGGACCCGGTTCGCCCTGCGGACCTTGCGGTCCCGTTGGACCTGCCGGACCTGTTTCGCCCTGCGGACCTGTCGGTCCCGTCGGACCTGCCGGACCGGGTTCACCCTGTGGACCTGCGGGACCTGTCGGACCTGTCGGACCGGGTTCACCCTGCGGACCTTCCGGTCCCGTCGGACCTGCCGGACCGGGTTCGCCCTGCGGACCTGCCGGTCCCGTTGGACCCGGTTCACC